>JAYUCQ010000202.1:0-1992 GCA_043740265.1 Hyphomicrobium sp. | reverse complement strand
GCCGCCGCTGCCGCGCTGGACGAACGGCAACGTCGCGCTTCTGGGTGATGCCGCGCATCCGGTGCTGCCGTTTTTTGCGCAAGGCGGGGCGATGGCACTCGAAGACGCGGCAGTTCTCGCGGCCAACATCGCCAACACAACGCTCTCAATGCCGCAGCGATTGCGCGCCTACGAACAATCCCGCCGCGCTCGCGTTGCCCGCGTTGCCGAAGCGTCGCTGAGCAACGGCCGCATATATCACATGCATGGTGCCGCAGCCGCTGCGCGTAACGCCGTGCTCACCAGCGTGCCACCACACCTCCTCATGCGCCGCTATGATTGGCTGTATGGATGGACGCCGTGATCGTCTAAGCCGCTTCGCGCATTGCCACAGATTTCAGCAACGCCGGCCGTTCGCGGACACGTTTGATGTAGGCGCTGACGTTGCCTTCGGGCGGTGTCCAGCCCATGCTCGCAGCCCATCCGGCGCAATGGCCGAGCAGCAGGTCTGGCACGGTAAAGGTGTCGCCCATGACAAATGTCTTGTCGCCCAGGCGTTGCGATAACGTTGTCATCGCCCGATCGAAATCAAACTTGCAGGCCCGCTTGACGTCGGCAACGCGATATTCAGGCGGTAGCGCGAACGTATGCTTCGCCGCTGTCCACAAACTGCTTTCCACATCGTCCATCGCAAACTGCGTGAAGCTATCTTGATGCGCGCGCTGGATCGTGCCCGCTGGAAACGTCATCTTGCCGTGCTTGTCGGCGAGGTACTGGCAGATAGCAACGGAGTCGATGATGTAATCATTTCCATCCTGCAAAACCGGCACCTTCAACGATGGATTGAGCTCCGCCAATTTCGGATCGCGCGGCGGCATCGGATCCAACTCAAACGCCTCGCCTAGTTCGTTCAACATCCAGATGACGCGAAAGGCTCGTGTCTTGGGCGATCCGATAACTTTGTACATGGCGCTCATTTCCCTGCTTACTGAGCTGCGGCATCCGGCACGAAGCGCACCAAAAATCCGCCGATCACTTGATGACTTGTCAGCCGCGCCGATGCCCAGCCGCCCGGCGGTTCTTCGCCAGACCGCCAGCGAGAAAACTGACGCCACATATCAACCGGCAGCCAATTGCCGTCGCGGTGCGTAATCGGCGCCGTGTAGTCGGCGGTTGTGAACTTATACTCAACGAACACTGAGCCCGTGTTTAAACGGAACTCAATTCCAAAGAGCGCCTGTGCTACAGGCCCTGCGTATTGATATTCATAGGTCCGCGCCGGATCAGCGAGCGAATGAATTTCGGAATGCGGCAGCGTGATACCCGCGCCGATACCGGCATAAGGCACGAAAGCGCCAAAGCGTGCGAACCGCATCAGGCCATTGAGCGTCAGCATGTTGTGGCCATGCGAAAATTCAAGCTTGTCGAAAAAATCCTCGACTTTGGCTTTGTCCGGCACCTGCTTGCCGTCAATCGTGCCTTGAAATGTTTTCTCGTCTTTGAACGGCGCGTAAGCCTTGGAGTGCGTGAAATCGACCATCGTGCCGAAGACGCCGCCCGTCATCCAGCGCTGAATACGGGCCCCGTAGTAGAGCGGGTTGGCAAAGGGATGCGTGAACCACTCGACGTGCTTGATCGTCAGATCCGTTTTGCTGCCGTTCTTCAGATGGAAATCGCTCGGGTAATGATACGGCGCGCCGAGGTACGCGCCGAACGTTGATTCCCGGCCGGAAATTTCACTGGCCGGTGAACCTGGAGCTGATGCGCGCGCAACCTCGCCCTGATTATCCGGCGCGGCAGCAGAGAGTACCAACAGTCCCATCGCGGCCACCGCTGCCACGGCTTCCAGTCTACGGCCGGCGTTAGAGCTACGTCCGCCCCAACTCCAGATTGGTTCTAAATCTTGTAATGCCTGTGCCGTCATCTAGGCCCGTCCCCCGTGAAGCTTTGTTCCTGCCAGATCACGCAGGCGACGTAAAGCCACTGGATTCGTTACGAATGCGGGCCCTGCTC
>JAYUCQ010000201.1:0-4946 GCA_043740265.1 Hyphomicrobium sp. | reverse complement strand
CATGTGGCCGCGAAAGAAGCCGGACTTCGTGTGCTCATCGGCGCGCGGCTCGACATGCAAGATGGGCCGAGTTTGCTGTGTTATCCGAAAGACCGCGCCGCCTATGGCCGTCTCTGCCGTCTGCTGTCGCTCGGGCAGGGAAGAGCTGAGAAAGGCAAGTGCATTTTGTCTCTTGCCGATGTCGCGGCCCATACCGAGGGGCAAATTTTTATCGCGCTCGCGCCTGAGGATTGGACTCCGGATTGCAGCAGGCGGGATGCAATAGCGCCATCAGCTCAAGCGACTGCGCAAATTTTGCCGTTTAATGCGGGGCGGTCTCAAAGGGAGAAGGCATTTCCCTCTCCCCGTCCTTTACGGGGAGAGGGGCAGGGTGAGGGGCGGCAACAAACACCGGAGCAAGCGGCCGTCCCTCACACGTCATGTCGAAGACATGCCATGCGGCATGGCTCTCCCCCCGTTCGCGCTATCGAGCGCGACGGGGAGAGGGAGATGCTCAAACCCACCCTCACCCGCATGAAAGCTCTGCTGCATCCAGCGCCTCTCTATCTGGCGGCGTCGCATGGCTATCGTGGTGATGACCGCGCGCGTATCGCGGCTTTAGCAGAGGTTGCGGAGAAATGCGGTACGCCGCTGGTTGCAACGAATGCTGTACTCTATCACGCAGCTCATCGCCGCCCGTTGCAGGATGTTTTGACCTGCGTGCGCGAAAAAACGACGATCGGCGAAGCCGGCCTCAGGCTCGAAGCCAACGCCGAACGGCATTTGAAGCGGCCAAGTGAAATGGCGCGGCTATTCCAGGGGCACGAGGCTGCGCTGGCGCGCACGCTCGAGATCGTAGACGCCTGCCGGTTTTCGCTCGATGAACTGGTCTACGAATATCCCGATGAGCCGGTGCCTGCCGGTGTTACTCCTCAAGTGCACCTCGCAGCGTTGACCTGGGAGGGGGCGGCGCACCGCTTTCCGGATGGATTGCCGGAAAAAATCAAATCGACAATCGAACGCGAGCTGGCACTCATCAACGATCTCGACTTCGCGCCGTATTTCTTAACCGTGCACGACATCGTCGCCTTTGCACGCGGCCGCGGCATTCTCTGCCAGGGCCGCGGCTCAGCCGCCAATTCCGCCGTCTGCTATTGCCTCGGTATTACCGCGGTCAACCCGGTTGAGGTTGATCTGCTGTTTGAGCGCTTCATCTCGGAGGCACGGCGCGAACCGCCCGACATCGATGTCGATTTCGAACATGAGCGGCGCGAAGAGGTGATCCAGTACATCTACGCCCGCTATGGCCGCGACCGCGCCGGGCTTGCGGCAACCGTGATTTCATACCGCGCGCGCTCCGCCGTCCGCGATGTCGGCAAAGCCATGGGTCTGTCGGAGGATACGGTTGCGGTGCTGGCCGGCATGGTCTGGGGCACCAGGTCCGGCGGCGTTTTGCCCGAAAAACATATTCGCGAAGCCGGTCTCGATCCGGCTGATCCGCTGCTGGCGGCGGTGATTGAACTCACGCAAGAGCTGATGGGATTCCCGCGCCACCTGTCGCAACACGTCGGCGGTTTTGTGCTGACCCGCGGGCCGTTGATTGAGGTTGTACCCATTGGCAATGCGGCGATGGCCGACCGCACGTTTATCGAATGGGACAAAGACGATATTGCAGCGCTTGGGCTCTTGAAAATCGATGTGCTGGCGCTCGGCATGTTGACCTGCATCCGCAAAGCCTTTGAGCTTCTCGAGAAGCATCACGATCTGCCCATGACGCTGGCGAAAGTTCCGCGCGATGACCCCGCAGTGTACGACATGCTGTGCCGCGCTGATTCCATCGGCGTATTCCAGGTCGAGAGCCGGGCGCAGATGAATATGCTGCCGCGCTTGCGCCCGCGTACGTTCTACGATCTCGTTATCGAAGTCGCGATCGTGCGCCCGGGGCCGATCCAGGGCGATATGGTGCATCCCTATCTGCGCCGCCGGTCCGGCGTTGAAGCTGAAACATATCCGGCCCCGTCGCCTGAGTTTGGCGAAGCGGACGAATTGCGCCAGATCCTCGGCAAAACCAAGGGTGTGCCGTTGTTCCAAGAGCAAGCGATGCGCATCGCCATGGATGCGGCGAAGTTTTCCGATGCCGAGGTCAACGAGCTACGTAAGGCGATGGCGACGTTCCGCCGCCGCGGCACGATTGGGTTGCTCGAAGACAAAATGGTCTCGCGCATGACGGCGCGCGGTTATGATCAAGTATTCGCGCAGCGCTGCTTCAACCAGATCAAAGGGTTCGGCGAATACGGCTTTCCTGAAAGCCACGCGGCCAGCTTCGCACATCTGGTTTATGTGTCGTCGTGGCTGAAGTGTCATTATCCGGCGGCGTTTGCAGCTGCGCTGTTGAATTCGCAGCCGATGGGGTTCTACGCGCCAGCTCAAATCGTGCGCTGTGCGCAGGAGCATGGTGTCGAAGCCCGCGAGGCCGACGTGAATTTTTCAGATTGGGATGCGGTGTTGGAGGATGGAAGTCCCCTCTCCCCGCCTCTTAGCGGGGAGAGGGCTAGGGTGAGGGGCACCCCCGCGCTCCGCATCGGTCTGCGTCAGATTGATGGGCTGAGCCAAGACGAGATCATGAAAATGATGGCGGCGTGCGAGGCCGGAGGCGCTTGGAAATCCATCCCAGACATGGCAGCGCGCGCGGGGGTGCGAACAGCAACGCTTGAAAAACTCGCGGCGGCGGATGCGTTCCGCTCGATGGGGCTCGATCGCCGTCAAGCCTTGTGGCAGGTGAAGGCGCTGTCGAATGCGCCAGCGCTGCCGTTGTTCGATTGGACGGCAACGCGGCCCGACGGCGCCGAAGCAGATGTCCAGTTGCCCGAAATGGCGTTGAGCGAGCACGTCGTCAACGACTATCAAACGCTGCGGCTGTCGCTGAAAGCCCATCCGATGAGCTTTCTGCGGGAAGAGTTTCGCGCCGCGCGTGTGATTTCCTGCAACGACGTGCGAACTGTGAAGGACGGCGCGTATGTGCGGGTTGCGGGTGTCGTGCTCGTGCGGCAGAGGCCGGGATCGGCGAAGGGCGTCGTGTTCATGACAATCGAAGACGAGACTGGTGTCGCCAACGCCGTCGTCTGGCCTAAGATGCTGGAGCGCTATCGCAAAGTTGTCATGACGGCGCGGCTCATTTTGATCGAAGGCCGCATTCAACGCCACGAGGATATCATTCACATCGTCTCAGTGAAGCTCGAGGACAAGAGCGATTGGCTCCTGCAATTGTCTGAGTGGGCGGCGGATATGAAAATGCCGCTGGCCAATGCCGATGAAGTCCTGCACCCGGATCCTGGTTCGGCACGAGGCTCACAAGATGAGCGGCGCACGCACCCTCGCTTTTCGCGCGAACCTAAGCCTAATCACCAAAGACCAAACCATCCAAGGCCAAATCATCCGAGAGACGTGCGCATCATTCCGAAGTCACGGGATTTTCATTGATGCTGAAGGCGAAAAAATTCGCAGCGGTAAAGTTGCTGCAAGCGTGATAGTTCAGTTCGGGCAGACTGCACAAAAGCAAGAACGCTGCGACCAGGGAGAAAACAATGCCGCCTCTTGCCAGCATGGCCACGAGCTTTCTCGTTGCTTTGCCAGCGCTATTCTCAATCGTCAATCCGCTTGGCGGGGCGCTGATCTACAACCAGGTGACGTTCAATCGCGGGCGCGCAGAACGCGTTTCACTGGCGTGGCAAGTCGCCCTCTATTCGGCGATCGTCATGCTGACGGCGCTGTGGGCTGGTGCCACGCTGATGAACTTTTTCGGCGTCAGCATCGAAGCGCTGCGGGTGGCAGGCGGTTTAGTCGTCGCAGCCAATGCCTGGGAAATGCTATCCAATTCCAAACTCACCGAAGACCGCAAACAGGAGCAGGCGGAACCTGCCACGGGCGCTGCCGATGTCGCTTTTTTCCCGCTAACGATGCCGTTCACGACGGGGCCCGGAACCATATCTGTTGCAATCGCCTTGAGCGCCGGGCGGCCATCGACGGCGGTTGAGATTGTGCCATTCTTTGCAGGACTATCGGCGGCCGCCATCGCCGTCGCGATATCTGTTGGTGTTTGTTATGCGTCAGCCGATCGCGTCGTGTCGTTGCTCGGTGCGCCGCAAGCGCGCGTGCTGTCGCGTTTATCAGCTTTTCTTTTGCTCTGCATTGGCGTGCAAATTCTGCTGACCGGTATTCAAGGCGCGCTGGAGATTGTGCTCAAAGCGGCACCGGCGATTGCGCACTAGAGGTCGCTTTTTGAGGGTACCCCTCGCTGCCTAGGGCTTGGTTGGCAGCATTGTCGGCACGCCCTCAGCGCCAGCATAAGCGACGAACAGCTTGACGGGGGATGCGCCTAAATTCCGGCCATTGTGCGGAATGTTGATAGCTTCGGCGATCGACTCGCCTTGATGAAAAACGCGCGTACCTTTGTCACCGTAGTCGACGGTCAGATCGCCTTCAAGAATGAGACCCGTCAGCGGCACGCCGTGGGTATGCCATCCGGTTTCATCGCCTGGATCGAGCGTGATGATGCCGGTGGTGATCTTGGCCGCGCCTGAGGGATAGACGATTTGTTCGTCCATCACCGTTTTGCTCGTTGCGAGCAGCAGTTCAAATCGCTTCGACGGCTCTCGCGCAAAAGCCGCGCCCAAAGTTATCCCCGCTATGAACGCCGCCGCCGCGACGGCTACAGTTAATTGGTTACGGTCGAGCGCCTGCATGTCCGCCTCCAAAAAAATCAAAAATAAAATCGCGAAAAGTTATCCCCGCCCATTGGGGCGAGGTTATACTCGGCGTTTGGTGCGACGTCTGGAGCAACGATGAACGTCCGAATGGTTATCACTGCTTTCTTCCTGGCTTTAATTTGGGCCGGGGCGACGATGGCCCAGGCGCAGGAAACCTTGCCGGCGCCTGAAGCCGCTACTGGGTTAACGCCGAAGAGCCTC
>JAYUCQ010000200.1:0-4950 GCA_043740265.1 Hyphomicrobium sp. | reverse complement strand
TCGGCTAATCCGTTGCGCTCATTTCCAGTATCCATTCTCAAGCTCCTAAAAAAACTTTGTCGAACTTTTCGACCTTTTAACGACGGGAACCGAGTTATGTGTTATCTGAGTGCGCCCTTTTCAAGGCCGAATCCCAAAAACAATGCTAAAAACAGCCTGACGCGTTTTGCCCACCACAAGCTTCCGCCGGTTGCTTCAGCAACATAGTATTTTATATGCTTTCATTAGGCGTTAAAAATATACATAACTCATTGATGTATATATGTTCCGTAAATTTTTAATATGTTGAACTATTGTTCCATTTTGTTTAGTTCGTGGAGGACGGCTCAGAAAGAGGAGCGGCCAGGATTTCTCCCAGCCGCGCCAATTGACTTAATGATGTGGTCGATATGGGATCACGAACACCCGCTCGTGCTGCCACACGTTTCGCACTTGAGGCACGTGCCGTTGCGCACCATCGTGAAGTTATGGCACTCGGAACAGCTCGTCCCCTCGTAGCCGCGCAGTTTGGCTTCCGACATGCGCTGTTTGTAGAGTTCCGATTTGGTCAGCACGGGCGGCGCAGAGGCTGCGCCGGTTTGAGCCAGCTTCGCCATTGCGGTTTCCAGGCGCTGGGCCGGAGAGGCAACCGGTTGCGGTTCCATGGCCAACGCCGTCGCGCCGACAGAAGTGGGTCCGGCATCGCCGTAAAGCGCCGTCACTTCCTGCTGCGCCGTCCGCATCGCATCAACGCTGACGGTTGCCCCTCCTTGACTATGAGCACCCGTCACATGCGCGCCGCCGCGGCTGGCAAGACGCACAACAGGCGCACCGCGCACAAGACCCTTCGAGACCATGCGGCGCACGCTCTCGGGCAGATCGAGATCGAGTTGCGCGTCGGTTGCATCGTCGCCCGAGCCCAAACCTGTCTCGCCGACGATTTCGCGCGGATCGACGTGGGCTAGATCGTGACGTGAGAGATACGACACGGCCAGTTCGCGGAAAATGTAGTCGAGGATCGACGTGGCGTTCTTGATCGTCTCGTTGCCCTGCACCAGGCCCGCCGGTTCAAAGCGCGTGAACGTAAAGGCTTCGACGTATTCTTCCAGCGGCACGCCGTACTGAAGACCAAGCGAGATGGCGATGGCGAAATTGTTCATCAACGAACGGAACGCCGCGCCTTCTTTGTGCATGTCGATGAAGATCTCGCCCAGCGAGCCGTCATCGTATTCGCCGGTGCGCAGATACACCTTGTGACCGCCGACGGTCGCCTTCTGCGTGTAGCCCTTGCGGCGGCCGGGAAGCTTCTCGCGTTCCTGCTGCTTGATGTATTCGACGCGTTCGATGATTTTTTCGACGATGCGTTCGGTGACGACATTCGTGCGTGCTGCCATACCGGGCAACGCCATCAGCGCTTCGGCTGCGGTTTCGCCGGTCTCCTCATCATCGTCGCCGAGAACCTGAGAGTTCAACGGCTGCGACAGCTTCGAGCCGTCGCGATAGAGCGCGTTGGCTTTGAGCGCCAGTTTCCACGACAGCATGTAGGATTGCTTGCAGTCTTCCACCGTGGCGTCGTTCGGCATGTTGATGGTCTTCGAGATCGCGCCCGAAATGAACGGCTGCGACGCCGCCATCATGTGAATGTGGCTGGCGACCGACAAGAAACGCTTACCCTTGCGGCCGCACGGATTGGCGCAATCGAAGACTGCGAGGTGCTCGAGTTTCAAGTGCGGCGCACCTTCCAGCGTCATGGCTCCGCAGACGTGCTCGTTGGCGGCTTCGATATCCTTTTTTGAGAAGCCCAAGTGGGCAAAGAGATCGAACGTTGGATCAGCCAGCTTTTCGGCCGGTACTTTCAGCGTCTCGGTGAGGAATGCGTCACCCAGCGTCCAGCGGTTGAACACGAATTTAATGTCGAACGCGGCGCCCAAGCCGCTTTCGATCTTAGCCAGCGCTTCGTCGGTGAAGCCCTTGGCTTTGAGTGTCGCGTGATTGATGGCAGGCGCTTGGCGCAGCGACGCATGACCAACCGCGTAGGCTTCGATTTCCGCAATCTGGTGCGGTTTGTAGCCGAGGCCCGAAAGCGCTTCCGGAACCGACTGGTTGATGATCTTGAAGTAACCGCCTCCGGCCAGCTTTTTGAACTTGACGAGGGCGAAGTCTGGCTCGATGCCGGTCGTGTCGCAATCCATTACCAGGCCGATGGTGCCGGTTGGCGCGACGACGGTCGCCTGCGCGTTGCGGTAGCCGTATTCTTCGCCGAGCGCGAGGGCACGATCCCACGCGGTCTTCGCGGCATCGATAAGACGCTTATCATCGCAATGTGCGTGATCGAGCGGCACCGGCGCAACCGAGAGTTTTTCGTATCCCGACGGCATGCCGTAGGCGGCGCGGCGGTGATTGCGCATGACGCGCAACATGTCTTTGGCGTTCGGCGCGTAGCCTGGGAATGGTCCGAGTTCTTTGGCCATTTCCGCACTGGTCGCGTAACTGACGCCGGTCATGATCGCCGAGATGGCACCACAAATGGCGCGGC
The DNA here is from genome assembly GCA_043740265.1 of Hyphomicrobium sp. GTDB lineage: Bacteria > Pseudomonadota > Alphaproteobacteria > Rhizobiales > Hyphomicrobiaceae > Hyphomicrobium_B. The sequence goes on along the minus strand of JAYUCQ010000200.1, from coordinate 2,435 downwards.
CCTCGTCCGAGTCGTAGGGAATGCCCGCCGTCATCAGCAAGCCGCCGATGTTGGCGAAGCCGAGACCGAGCGTTCTGTAACGGTAGGAAAGTTCCGCAATCTGGCGTGATGGGAATTGCGCCATCAAAACCGAGATTTCGAGCACGATGGTCCACAAGCGGCAGGCGTGTTCGTAGGCCTCGATGTCGAACGATTTATCTTCGCGGCGGAAGCGCAGCAGATTGAGCGACGCCAAATTGCACGCCGTGTCGTCGAGGAACATATATTCCGAGCACGGGTTCGAGGCGCGGATCGGGCCGGACTGCGGGCAAGTGTGCCAATCATTGATCGTGGTGTGGAACTGAATGCCAGGATCAGCCGACGCCCACGCCGCAAAGCCGATCTGTTCCCACAGATCCTTGGCCTTGACCGTCTTGACGGTCTTGTTGCCGAGACGCGATGTCAGATTCCAGTCTTTGTCAGCGTTGACGGCGTTGAGGAATTCGTCGGTCACGCGCACCGAGTTGTTGGAATTCTGGCCGGCAACCGTTAGATAGGCTTCGCTATCCCAATCGGTGTCGTAGGTGTCGAACGCCATTTCGCTGTAGCCCTGCTTGGCGAACTGGACGACGCGCAGGATGTAGTTGGTCGGTACGCCATCACGCTTGGCTTCGCGAATGGCGATTTTGAGTTTCGGGTTTTTGGTGGCGTCATAACAGCGCTCATCCTTGCCCGCCTCCGGCAGGACACCTTCGGCTTCGCAGTTAACGCAGGCCTTCATCACGGCTTTCAAGCGCTTTTGGCAAATCTTGGACCCGGTGACGAGGGCTGCAACCTTCTGTTCTTCGCGCACCTTCCAGGTGATGTACTCTTCGATATCGGGATGATCGACATCGACGACGACCATTTTGGCGGCGCGGCGTGTGGTGCCGCCCGACTTGATGGCGCCGGCTGCACGGTCACCGATTTTCAAGAAGCTCATCAGGCCCGACGAGCGTCCGCCGCCCGAGAGCTTTTCATTGGCGCCGCGGAGCGACGAGAAGTTCGAGCCGGTGCCCGAGCCGTATTTGAACAGGCGCGCTTCCCGCACCCAAAGATCCATGATGCCGCCCTCACCGACGAGATCATCGGCGACGGACTGAATGAAGCAGGCATGCGGCTGGGGATGCTCGTAAGCCGACGCCGAATGCGTCAGCTCACCGGTGGCGTGGTCGACATACATATGACCCTGGCCCGGGCCATCGATGCCATAGGCCCAATGCAAGCCGGTGTTGAACCACTGCGGCGAATTCGGTGCCGCCATCTGCATGGCCAGCATGTAGCGCATTTCATCAAAGAAGGCGCGGGCATCGTCTTCGGTGGTGAAGTAGTTGCCCTTCCAGCCCCAATACGTCCACGTGCCGGCGAGGCGATCGAAAACTTGCCGCGCATCGGCTTCGCCGCCAATACGTTCTTTTTCTGGCAAGGCTGCGAGGGCGGCGTCATCAGGGATCGAGCGCCACAGCCACGACGGCACCTGCGTCTCTTCGAATTTTTTCAAGCGGCGGGCGACGCCGGCTTTGCGGAAATACTTCTGCGCTAAAATATCAGCTGCAACTTGGCTGAAGTGTTCGGGAACGTCGAAGCCATCGAGGCGGAAAACAACAGAGCCATCGGGATTTTTGATTTCGGAAAGTGCGCGCCGGAAAGGAATGGTCGCGTAAGGCGATTGGCCAGCTGTCGTAAAGCGCCGCGTGATCTTCATGGAGTATCCCCGGATTGTCGGGGCGGTCGTATGCTGAACGAGTTCGAACGCCGAATGGTTGTTATGACCCGCTGCTCAGCTTGAACCTGTATCCAGGCGAAGCGCGGTCTTGATGTTTGACGCACGTGGCAGGCTACACAGGCTGGCCCCATAGTTTGGCGTCAGCCGATCCCCCCGGACCCGCACCCGCCGGTACTTCGCCCGCGGCCCATCCCAAGGGGCCAAACCCTGACCAAGTCCTTCCGCTCACACGAAAACGGGTCAAAAGACCCTTCATGACACGACTGAAACGCCACAGCCCTTTCGCGACCGGTCTTCCACAAACGCGCAACCGGTCCCGCCTGATGGGCATTGGCCAGGAACAGCACTTTCGCCGTACATCCCGTCGCCATCGTTCTTGGAAGCTAGGCCGATTCGAGCACGCCGTCACCGGGTTGAACGGCGTATATTGTGGTGGCAGGAGCAACCAACACAATATGTAGTGGTGTTGGCAACCTGTGGGGTTGACGCCGTGTGGCGCCTGATTTCGTTGGGCTTGCCGCCGCCGCGCCCGATCTGGGGGCTGTGGGAAACCCGGTATGCGGGTTCAAAGTGGCTATGGCTGTGTGCAGACTAACCCGATTCCACGCCACAGGTGTTGCGCGGCGGCATCGCCTCACCGTGTGTCTGGACAGCACGAAGCAGAAGCAGCTATTCGAGGTTTTACTTTTCA
>JAYUCQ010000199.1:0-2005 GCA_043740265.1 Hyphomicrobium sp. | reverse complement strand
CGAACCATTTTGACGGCGCGCGCCAGCACCGTCTGCTGGTCTTTGATGCGTTCTGAGAGTGCATGCGGCCGCAACCGCCACTTGGCATCGGGGCGGCGACGCCAGGTTCCAGCGCCCGTGCAGGGCGCATCGGCGAGGACGACGTCAAACTTGGCGGCAAGCGCGTCGAGTGCTGCCTCATCGCCGCCGCGCAAGATCTGGACGTTGCGAACGCCGGCGCGCTTGACGCGCGCAAAAATCGGTTTCAAGCGATGCTTGTCATCGTCGTAGGCGTAGACTTGTCCGGTGTTCTGCATCGCGGCGCTGAGCGCCAGCGTTTTACCGCCTGCGCCGGCGCAGAGATCCAGGATCTGCATCCGCGGCCCAGCACCCGTCAAGGCGGCGGCGATCTGGCTGCCTTCGTCTTGGATTTCGCACCAGCCAGCCTGAAACGCGGCTTCAGCTTCGAGATTCGGCGTCCGCGCGTCGCCAATGGGAGCCGGCACGCGCACACCAATCGGCGACATCGGTGTTTCAACGGCGCCGAAACTTGCCAGCGCTTTTAAAACTTTTTCGCGCGTTGATTTGAGCGTGTTGACGCGGATATCAGCGGGCGCACGGCGTGAAAGGGCTTGCCCTTCTTCCGAGGCGCGCGCACCAAATGCCTTTTCAAATGACGGCTGCAGCCATTCCGGATAGTCGCCGAGAACCCACGGCGGAGCACCATCAAGATTAGCCGTCTCGAGACGTTGCAGTTCATCCGGCGTCAGCACGTCAGCGGCGTGGTCCTGGCCGCTGCACATTTCACCGATTTCACAGACTGCAATTCCGCGTTCGCGCAGCGCGCCTAGGACGAGCGCACGTGACGTGTCCGCGCCCATAAAATAAGCCGACGACGCCTTGTGGCGCAGCGCATCGTAGACCATGTGGCCGATGGCGTTGCGATCACCCGACCCCGCGAACCGGTGGCCCTTGCCCCAGTCGGCGAGTGCAATCGACACCGGCTGATGCCGGGTCAAAATTTCGTCGAGGATTTCGATAGCGGCAGCAATACGCGCACCAGGTCTCATCTCGACTATACGCCCGACACGATATGGGCGGCAAAAACAATCCACATCACAACGAGTATCGCGCCGCCAAAGGCATAGGCTGGAAAGCGCTTATTGATGTCGTTGCTGGTGGTATGAATGTAGGCGTGCACAATGCGTGCAACGACAAATAGCCATGCAAGGCCGAGAAGAAGTGCGCTGTCGGTTTTTGTAATCAAGATAAATGCAATCAGCGTGAAGAAGATGACCGGCAGCTCGAGCTGGCTGTGATAGCTGTTGCCAATCTGCGTGGCGCGCGCGGTCCAATTTGGCTGCCGCAGCGCGATGTCTTCGACTTTGACCTCGCCACTTTTCAAGCTGCCGATCCGGGCGCGGCCCATCATAGCGTGAAGCAAGGTCATGAGTGCGACCTGCACAAAAACCGGATAAAGAAAAGCCGTCGTCATTCGTGGCACCTTTTCAAAGTTGTTTTGTGTCCGGGGCGGCGATCAGCTTCCACCGCCCGGATAGTTCGGGCTTTCGCGCGTAATCAGCACGCCGTGAGCGTGGCTCTCGCGAATGCCAGCCGGCGAAATGCGCACAAACTTTGCACGTTTCTGGAAGTCGGCAATGGTGCGGGCACCGAGGTAGCCCATACCGGCGCGCAGGCCGCCAACGAGCTGGTGCACGATGCCTTCCATCGGCCCCTTGTAAGGCACTTGGCCCTCGATGCCTTCCGGCACAAGTTTCAGCGTGTCGCGAACTTCGGCTTGGAAATAGCGGTCGGCTGAGCCGCGCGCCATCGCGCCGACAGAACCCATGCCACGATACGATTTGTAGGTGCGGCCCTGGTACAAATAGGTTTCGCCCGGGGCTTCGTCGGTGCCGGCAAGCAACGAGCCGACCATCGCGCACGAGGCACCGGCCGCGATTGCTTTGGCGAAGTCACCTGAATAGCGAATGCCGCCGTCGGCAATAATCGGCACGCCAAAGCGGCT
>JAYUCQ010000198.1:0-4957 GCA_043740265.1 Hyphomicrobium sp. | reverse complement strand
AGCGGTAGAGCACTACCTTGACATGGTAGGGGTCACAGGTTCGATCCCTGTAGTGCCCACCATCCTTTAACCGGTGTCGTGATGAAAGTTAGAAATTCCCTGAAGTCCCTGCGCTCGCGTCATCGCGACAATCGCGTTGTGCGCCGCAAAGGCCGCGTCTACGTGATCAACAAGACGCATCGCCGTTTCAAGGCCCGCCAAGGTTAAGGTGCGGGTTGGTGCGTCAGCCAGCTCCCAATCTTACGATGATTTCACAAAACGCGCTTTGACGCGTTTTTCTGCGTCGGTTACGCTCCGGCACATGAAAAGCCTTGGTATTAAAATTCCGGCCCGCATCGCGGCATCGGTCCTCGCCGCAGCTCTCGCCAGCGCGCCTTCTATCGCTCAAGTCGATCTTGGCCCTGATCCGAATCCGAAGCCGCCAGTTGAACGTTCGCCGCCGCCCGACGCTGCAAAGCCACCGGCCGTTGCACCACCGGCTGCCGCAATGCCCGGCAGCAAAGCTGCCAAAGGCGAGCCCGGCATGATGGGCCTGCCATTTCCAAAAACGCAGGAAGAGGTTCCGAAGACACTTGAGTCCCTCTACGCGTTCCTGGCCACCGAAGGCGATAAGCGCCAAGGCGGCGATATCGGCGCGGCGATTGAAAAGCTGTGGCGCTACGAGGGCGGCGATACCGTCAATCTACTAATCGATCGCGCTGAAGGTTTTTCGATGAAAAACGAGAGCGAGCGCGGGTTGCCGTTCGCTGACGCCGCCGTTGATCTTGCACCCGACTATGTCGAAGCCTGGACGCACCGCGCCTACCTCTACTACCGGATGCAGAATTACGCAGCGGCTCTTGGCGATATGCGGCGCGCTTTGGCGCTCGATCCCAACCACTTCCGCGCGCTCGACGGCATGGCCAAGATTCTCGTGCTGCTCGGCGAGAAAAAAGCGGCGCTGGCGGCTTACGAAAAGCTGCTTTTGGTTCACCCCAACATCGAGGGTGCCAAGGAAGCGCTCGACGAACTCAAGAAGGAAGTCGATGGCCAGGGGATTTGAAGTTACATTTAAGCATCATTTCAAATGTGTGTGGTGGCAGTAACTCATTAGCAATGCGCAGAAAGAAACAGTCCTCAACGTGAGGACTGCCTCTTCTTACCAATTCATTCTATCCGAGTTTCCTCAGATGAGGTGATCAAGGGCAGAACCAGATTGGTCCAGCGGCAACGCAGCCCCTATTGCTCCAACCGCGCGGGCGGTGGCCGTACCGGTGCCAGCCGCGATACTGGCTATAGCGATCATCATAGTTGCCGTTGTAGCTGTAGTTGTAGCGGTTCGAATGCCGGCGATTCCAATTCCCGTGATGACGGCTGCGCTGGTGGAAATTGTCGTTTCCATCCCGTTCGCGATAGGCGGCTTGTTCGGTCACCACGTTGCCGTGGATCGCTGGCTTGGCGTTGGGCATTGCCGAAGCGGCTGACGCCGAAATCGCAATCAGCCCCGCCGCAAGAGCGAAGATTGATTTTTTCACTGATGTTCTCCTTGAACACATTAAGTCTAGAACACGTACAGTTTGACGCACGTTCGTATTGTGCTGCAGGTCAAACACTTGACGCGGGGATGCGTTCCACGCCAATTCGCTGTTGCTTGCGGCATTCTGCCTGTCTGCACGTGAGAGGGCGGAGTTCTATGCGAATGCGGCCACGGCAATTTTGCGCCGCGTGAAAAAAACTTCACCGGCGTTGAGCCAGAGCGGAAGGCTGAGCGCGCTGGCTCCAGGACGCATGTCGCAAAGCGAAAACAAGAACGTCATTCCCGCGCCGAGCATCAAAGATGCGAGGAACTGCGGCGGGGATCCAGGCAAGCCAACAATTGAAAATGAACACTTTGGCTTAAATGGCAGCGGTGTTTTCGTGCCCCAATGATGCTTGTCGTGGATCCCGTTCTGCGATGCGTTTCACGCATCGTCGCTCTGCGACAACGGGATGACGGAGCTAGAGCGGGTTATTCGGCAACGTCGGCTTTATGCGGCAGCAGCGCGATATATTTTTTATAGTCGGCGGCAACAGGCACCCCGTTGACCAGAGGCGTTGCAAAGAAAGACAGCGTGTCGGCTATCGCCGATTCAAAGCCTGCTTGGGCAGACACGCCGTCGTTAAATTCGAGCGTGCGGCAAATCTCAACAAGATCAGCGTGACTGAGCGCGCCGTTCATGGCTTGCTGTAGATACCATGCCAGGGTCGCCGGCGAGAGCTGCCACTCTCCTTGGCCGAGAAATCGCGAGACACGAGTGACGAAAACTTCGGCGGTCCAATCAGGTTCAATTTCTTTTATCACTGTCTCGACTTTCAAGAATGCTGCGCGTCGTTCTTCTTCGAGGCTGTTGGGTTACGGTTCGTCCGAGTGCAGAGGCCGAACCTAACCCAACCTAAGGTTCTTCGTTTTGCTAAGTTTTGGTGAGATCCAGCGCATCTCTAAAAGCCCGTTCAATATATCTTCTATTATCCCTTAAATAGTTGAGCGCTTGATCTTCTTCGTCCAGCAGCTTGCCCAGAAGCGGATGGCCTGGGCTATTTTTTGATCGCTGGCGTGCATGCATCGCATCGCCTGCCATTTTCTGGATCGTTTCAACGTGTCGCCTTAGGGGGAAAGTGAAGAGAAACTGCGCGCCGTTGAGTTGACGAATGAAGTGGTTGAAATCCTCCGGGCTCACCTCGCCGTGAATCGAAATGGCGTCGTAAAGTTTCTGGACGGCCAGATAAATTTTCAGCCGATGCTCGAAAAGATCGAACGCTAACTTGGCCTGCTGCGTGCGCCATTGTCGCCAAGCGACGTAAGCAACGCTCGCAGCAATCGCTGTAGGGCCGATTTTCGATACACACTCGATCCAGACCGGAAGTTGCGGGTCGGCCACCTTCACACATCCTCAGCAATCGGCGCGCCACTCTCATCCACGAACGCGATGCGGATCATGTTGGTGGCGCCGGGGGAGCCCAGCGGCACGCCAGCAGTAATCAAAATGCCGTCGCGCGGTTTGACCAAACCTTCTTCAAAAGCAATCCGGCAAGCTTTGCGCACCATGTGGGAGAGATTCTCCGGGTCCCCCGTCAGGATCGATTGCACACCCCAGACGAGCGACAAGCGCCGCGCCGTCGATTCAACCGGGGTTAGACCAATCACTGGAATGCCCGGGCGCTCTCTCGTGACACGCAGCACGGTGGAGCCTGTCGCCGTATAACAAACAATCGCGCCGAGCTTCACGGTATCGGCAATGGCGGAGGCTGCTGCTGCAATGGCGTCGGCACCCGTTGGCAGCGGTTCGGTTTGCGTGGCGTACAGGATCGCCTCATAGACCGGGTCGTGCTCAACCTCGATGGCGATCTTGTCCATCATCTCGATGGCTTCGGTCGGGTATTGGCCAACCGCGCTTTCAGCCGATAGCATGATGGCATCAGCGCCGTCGAACACGGCGGTTGCGACGTCGGAAACTTCAGCGCGCGTCGGCATCGGCGATGAGATCATGGATTCCAGCATCTGAGTTGCGACGATGACGGGTTTACCAGCGGCACGGGCCAAGCGCGTGATGCGCTTTTGAATGCCTGGCACTTTCTCAACCGGCATTTCAACGCCGAGATCGCCGCGCGCCACCATGATGCCGTCGGATGCGGCGATGACTTCCTCGAGATCAGCAACGGCGGACGGTTTTTCGATCTTCGACAAGATGTTGGCCTTGTCGCCGATGAGTTTGCGCACCTCGTGCAAATCTTCGGCCCGTTGCACGAACGACAGCGCCACCCAATCGACGCCGAGTTTTAAAGCGTGGGCGAGATCAACGCGGTCTTTTTCCGTCAGCGGTGAAATGGCCAGCAGCGTATCCGGCATCGAAATGCCCTTGCGGCTGGCGAGCATTCCACCGGCGATGACTTCGGTGACAATCTGCACATCGGATTTTTCAATGACGCGCATGCGTAGCTTGCCGTCGTCGAGTACGAGGTTATGGCCCGGCTCGATGGCGTCGAAAATCTGGCCGTGCGGCAGGAATACGCGATTGGCGTCGCCGAGCACTTCGGCGCGGTCAAACTTGAAAATTGATTTCGCTGGCACCTGAACGCGGCCGGCCTGGAATTCGCCAACGCGAAACTTCGGCCCTTGCAAGTCAGCCAGAATGCCGATCGGGTGGCGATGACGCGCGGCGCAAGCGCGAACGGTATTGTAAAGCGTCTTCGACCCGTCGTGGGTCGAGTGGCTCATGTTGATGCGGAAGACATCGACGCCGGCGAGAAATAAACGTTCGACCATCTCAGGGGCAGCGGACGCGGGTCCAAGCGTCGCGACAATCTTGACCCGCCGGTTGCGTCTCATTTTTCTTGTTTTCCTTGAACCTCAGGATCGGTGAGACGGATGGTCCATTCCTTCGCCTCGCCGGTATCCACTTCGAAAAATCCCGTGCGCTTATATCCGCGTTTCGGGCAATCTTGAACACCTTTGATAGCGAAGGACTTGTCGGCCGTGCACATATCGTTCTTGCCGCCCCATTCGCCGCCGCGATCGTAGTCGACAGCGTGGACGTACACAAAGCGGCTGGGCAGCACGCCTTTGAGAAGTGTTTCGCAGGTTTGTGACGCGATGTTCCACCAGCCCTCGGTGGCCCAGCCGGTGTTGTCTTGATATCCAATGGCGACGCCGACGCGGCCCGCGGTCGAGTTGCAGAGTTTCAGATCGGCGAGTGCCGCGCTTGTCGCGCCGGCAGTTAGAGACGCCGATACAACAGCAAGGCAGACGAAGCGGGCCGCAGGACGGAGGGTCACGCACGTGTCTCCAGGAAAAAACCGAAAATACCGCTTGGGAATTTCCGCCGCGCTTTGCACGTTATGCGTCTCACGGATCGACGAGGACAACGCGGAAATCGTTGACGTTCGTCTGCGTGGGACCGCACAAAATGAGATCGCCAATCGGGCGGAAGTACCCCGTCGA
>JAYUCQ010000197.1:0-12091 GCA_043740265.1 Hyphomicrobium sp. | reverse complement strand
CTTCAAAGTGGCAATTGGATTTGATTTCGACCCCGCTCTCGACCGTGACGCCAGGCCCGAAAAAGACGTTGGGTTCAATCGAGACGTCGTTGGCAATCTTGGTGTCGAATGACAGCCAGACAGACTCTGGAGCAATCATGGTCACGCCCTTCGTCATGAAGTCTTGACGCGCGCGGCGTTGCCAAATGGCTTCGGCATCTGCAAGCTGATTGCGGGCATTGACGCCGAGCACCTCTTCTTCCTCGCATTCAACAACAGCGGTTTTGAGGCCATCGGCAAGGGCAATTTCAACTGCGTCCGTGAGATAGTATTCGCTTTTGGCGTTGCGGTTGCCGATGCGATCCAACAGGTCCGCCAAACGCGGGACACGAAACGCCATGACGCCGGAATTGCATAGATTGACCCGGCGCTCGCCGTCGGTCGCATCTTTTTCTTCGCGAATAGCGAGGAGCGCTCCATTAGTATCCGTCAGCAAGCGGCCATAGCCCGCCGGATCGTGCGGCCTAAATCCAAGCACGGCAACGTTCGCGCCGTGATCCAGCGCCGCATGGATGCGCGCGATGGTTTCCGGCTGGATGAGCGGCGTATCAGCATAAAGCACGATGACGTCGCCTGCGTGCGCGTCGAGAGCCGGGCGCGCCGCTAGAACGGCGTCGGCAGTGCCGCGCTGGTCACGCTGCAGATAGGTTTCGCAGCCCGGAAAAATCGCTGACGCTTCGGCTTCGACTTTGGCCATGTCTGGTCCAACGACAACGGCGACTTTGCCGGCGTTGCTCGCAACTGCCAGGTCAAGCACGTGGCCAAGCATTGAGCGGCCAGCGACTTTATGCAGAACTTTGGGCAGCGCCGATTTCATCCGCGTGCCTTTTCCGGCCGCGAGAACAACAATCAGCGCAGGGGTTGCGGTCATGAGATGCCTTAAGTGAAACTGGGCCTTACGTGAAACGAGGCGGCAGGTGCGATTTAGCCAGCAGCTAAGCAAATCCGGTGCCGCAGGGGCGGAATCGCGCGGTGTTAGGCACGTTGCATAGCGCCCCATCCGACCTCGCCGCAAGCGCGCTCCGCGCCGATTTTGTCGCGCTTACGGCTGTAGCAGCTCCGAGATGATGCCAACGGGCCGCTGTCGCCGCTCCATCCACAAGTTGCCCACGGGAAATTAAGGCTTGTGCATTGTCCCGCCTGCCCAACTCGCGCAGGTTTGGCAGTCGTATATCGCATCGCGGCGCCAGTTTAAGTTGGTTTGCGCCCTATTTTAGGACCGGGCCAATGACAACGACTGAAGCACCTCTGAGGCTGAGGAAAGCACCGATCTTCACACCCTACGTGGTCATGTGGAGCACGATGGGTGCCTTGTCGCTCGGGCTTCTCGCCGTTTTGGGTCTAGCACCAGAATGGCTGGCAGACTTCAGACCTGCGGCCGGGATAGCCGATCCACAGAGCAATCAAGGCCAGCGCGCTGCGGCGCGTCTTGCTGCCGATATGACCGCCGTCAAACAAGGTCTGGCGCAGGTTCAGCTCGATCTTGCAAACGTCAAGACGGAAATGCTGACCAACGCCGAGCAACAAAAAACCGTCTCGGCGCAATTGACCGCACTCGAAGGCCGCATTGTACCTCAGTCCGTTGCGGCGGCATCCGGTACTCCGGCAACTCCTGAGCAGCCGATAGCCGCAGCAACGGCAGACGCGGCCCCAGCGCCGGCGGCAACACCTCAAGGTCAAACCATTAGAGGGTACGCTACAGGCTCTGCCGCGGCCGATCCGAACGCCGCGGTGGCAAGACCTACGGCTCAACTCGCGCCGGCTCCGACGGTGGTTGTAACAACCCTTGTTCCATCACAACAACCACTCACAGCTGCTGCTACGCCGAAGATTATCAACGCCAATACGACGGCTGTACCGGCGGCGCTCGAAACCGGATCTGTTGCATCGGTGGCGGCTGCATCGGCACTTGTGACCGCGAAACCGCCAGCGCAAGCGCAGGCTATCTCGTTTGGTCCAGCGACCGTGAAACCGGCACCAAAACCCGTTGGCATCAAAGTTTCAACCGGCGACTCGGTCGATAGCCTGCGTTTGAGCTGGAGCTTGCTTTCGGAAAAGCACGGCGACGCCTTGAAAAGCTTGCAACCGCGCTTTGTCGTCAGCGGCGACCCGCAAAACCCGACATATGATCTTGTGGCAGGCCCCGTAAAATCAAAATCTGAAGCCAATAGGGTTTGCAAAGCACTGACCGCGCAAGGCGTGCCGTGCACCGTCGGGCCTTTCGCGGGCGACAGCCTTTGAACGCAAAAAAGCGCCGCGACACCCGCTGGTGCGCGACGCTTTGTTGAGCGATCAAACTTTACAGGCTTGAGGTGTTGAAGGTATCGCAAACCTCCATCCGGCCAGCTTCAAGACCCGCCTTGAACCAGTGCACACGTTGCGCCGCTGTGCCATGCGTAAAGGCGTCGGGGATTACCCGCCCGGTCATTTTCCTCTGGATCATGTCGTCGCCGATCTGCGTTGCTGCGTTGAGAGCTTCCTCAACATCTCCTGGCTGCAGACGGCTTTTCATCTGATCGTTGAGGTTCGCCCAAACACCCGCCAGACAATCGGCTTGCAATTCCATACGGACCTGGATCCTATTCTGCGTCACTTCATCAGACCGGTCTTTAAGTTCCATCACCTTGTCAGCTATACCAAGAAGCTTTTGGACGTGATGACCGACCTCATGGGCGACGACGTAGGCCTGTGCGAAGTCCCCACCAATATTAAACTTGCGCTTCATCTCGTCGTAGAACGCGAGGTCGATGTAAACTTTTTGATCAAGCGGACAATAGAACGGCCCCATCTGCGCTTGGCCTGCACCGCACGCTGTTCGCGTCATTCCAGAATAGAGGACCAGCGGCGGGTCGGTGTACTGCTGACCAAAGCCTTTAAACACTGTCGACCAAACATCTTCGGTATCGGCGAGAACCTTTTTGACGAATGACGTCATTTCGTCTTCGCTAGAGGGACCCTGTGCTTGGCCGGTTTCGCCGGGTCTTGGACGCGAGCCCGGCAAGCCTGGAATATCGATCGGTGTGCGCTGCACCACCGGCCTTTCCGCCCGCGGCAACTGGGGCATATTGATTGGACCGCCGTTTCCTCCGCCGGTCAGAATGTCAATCGGATTGATGCCGAAGAACAGCATGATGGCCCCGATGATGAGCATCGACGTCAGGCTGAAGCCGCCGCCGCCAATGGGAATCTGAATGCCGCCGCGTCCGCCGGGAAACGGAAATCCGCCGCCGCCATCGTCTTCACCACGGCGATCTTCGACGTTTGTGCTTTCGCGATCATTCTTGTCGTAGCGCATGGCAGTCCTCAAACGGTTTTTGATGTTCAGCGATTGTGGCCAACGGGCTCTCAAATCCGCGCCCATACTGCACGGGCAACGAGGCAAAACAAGGTGTGATTAAATCCGCTGCGATGACGCCGCCTGAATCTAGAGCTGATCCTGTTTCTTAGACTTTCCAATTGCCGGCAGAGCCAGCAGGTCCGGAACGCCCGCGACCCCTTTGGTCTTGGATGGCACGCGCAAAAAGGCGCGAACAGCGCGCGACGCTGCAACCGTTCCATCTTGCGCATAAGCTTCGTGGTTTTTCTCAATATCGGCGAGTTCGTAGCGATAGTTGACCATCAGGCCATGGGCCTCCCGCAACCCCTTTTCTGATGTATCAGCCAGCCAGTTGATACGTTCCAGCCGAGCCCCATTGCCGAGATGAAACCGCGCCACGGGATCGACGGGCCGGTTATCGGACGAGCGCGCGGCTAAGAAATAATAGGCGGCGAGCGCCTGGATCGAGGCGCTCAACTGCTCGATCTGCTGCGATGGCTGCCGCGCCATCTCGACCCAGCGCGGATCGCGCAAAGCTTTAAGCGCAAGCCGGTCTTGCGGCGTGACGATACTATCGGACGCCAGCGCCCGATCCAGCCAGCGGGCGAAATGCGGCACGGGGGACAATGTCACGAATGTCTTCAGGCTGGGCACGTCGCGGGCCAGTTCCTCGACCACTTGTTTGATGAGGAAGTTGCCGAATGAAATGCCTTTAAGTCCGTCTTGGCAATTCGAGATTGAATAGAATACCGCCGCGGTCGGAAGCTTGCCGGCGGCCCCAGCGCGGGCTTCTAAGAGCGGCGCAATGGCATCGGGCACCTCAGTCACAAGCGCCACTTCAACAAAGATCAACGGCTCGTCGACCAGGGAGGGATGGAAAAACGCAAAACAGCGCCGGTCGGTGGGGTCGAGCCGGCGGCGCAGGTCATCCCAGCCTTTGATTTCGTGAACCGCTTCATAGGCGATGATTTTTTCAAGGATCGCTGCCGGCGTCTGCCAGTCGATCCGTCGCATAACCAGAAAGCCGCGATTGAACCAGTACGCCAGCAGCGACTGCAAATCGGCATCGACAGCCGCGAGTGACGCGTCGGCTTTGGGCAGCCGCAGCAAGTCACGGCGCAAGGCCACGATCTCGCTGGTGCCGCCGGGGGCCAAGTTCAAGCGGCGGAAAAATTCGCGGCGCGGACTGTAGGCTGCGAGCCGGAGTTGCAGCAGTGTCGCTTCCGACGGCGTGTCGAGATAGGCCTTTGCCGCCGCACTGACGACGATGGGGGCTGGCTGCAACTCGTCGGCAAGGTAGGCGTAGAACGCCGAGCGTTCGTCGGCAGTTGCCGTGTGCAGCCGGTTGAGAAGCTGACGCGCGATCGCAACGCCGGACGCTTCGCCACGGCCTGACATCAAGGCGCGTGACAGGGCTTCGATGTTTTCTTCCGCGCCGCCTCCAAACAAGGCCTTGGGCAACAGCGCCCGGCTTTGTTCTGCGACAGTGTTCATCAGTTCCTGCAGAAACGAGACGTTCATCGATGCTGGTCTCCAATTCTCATTCCCGGCGGTCCCGCGGGCATTCGGGCAGGGACGTTAATCTTTCGTCAATCATAGCCGGGCAGCATGACAACCGATACTTGTATAGGGCTCATATGGGGCGTGGCTGCCATGACTGGAATGATGTCGAACGGACGCATGACTTCTGGGCTTGCTGAGGTCAGGAATGACACCGGCCGCGTCGCGTTCTGCGGCCCCTACGTGCTCTCCGCCATCACCGGGTTTGGAATTTCGAAAATCGAGGACGTCATCCGCGAGGGCCGCGACTTGCCAGAGGGCCGCAAGCCGGTCGTTCGCGGCACCTATGCGGACGAAGTCGAAGCAGCTCTGGCCCACTTCGGCTATCGCATGGAGTTGAAAGAGAGCTTCATGCACAAGGCGCGCAAGGAGCGCCCGTCGGTCTGGACGTGGATGCAGAAACCGCGCAACGCCTGGGCCTATTACATCCTCGCCATTCACAAGGGCAAAGAAGGCCACTGGATTTTGGTCAAGGGCGTCAAAATGTGTGACACCTTCACCGAAGGCAAATGGACCTTCGTCGTTGACGGCCCGCACAAGGGCTGCCGCATCATGGAAATTTTTGAAGTCAAAAAATCTATTGACGCGTGACGGTGAATACGCGTGACGCGCGCGAAAAAGGCGGCACTTCGCTTTTGCTCTACAATATAATATCGACACCGCCGGTCAGCGTGGCGATGTTGCCGGTCAGCTCAATCTGGAAATCAGCAACGCTATCGCCGTTGAAGTCACCTTCGATGAGCGTATTGGCACCCGTTGCCAAATAATGGAGTTGCCCGGCGACGCCGGTGAAGGCCGTATCTTTTATGGCCTGAAACACAAACGTGCCGTTGCCCGCGACTGCGCCGTTGGCGTCAAGCGCTGAGAGATCAATCTTGTCCGTCAGGTGGGTGAAGTCTTGAATGAGATCGCGGGTCGATACCGTTTTGCCGGTGTCTGAGTTGAACAGGTAGACGAATTTGTCTACTCCCAATCCGCCGCGCATGATATCGCGTCCGCCGAGACCGTAGATCGAATTAGCCGCGTCGTTGCCAATCAAAACGTTGTTGACCGCGCTGCCTCCAAGGTTGGTGATGGCGGTGCCAACGATGTAGCCATTTTCGATATTGGCGAAACGGGCCTCGTTGAGGTTCAGCGTGACGCTGGTGTTGACGCCATCCGTGCCTTGGCCGGCAAGTTCGGTGAAATTGTCTTCAACGCGGCCATCAAGACCTAGGTTGCGAACGTAGTAGGCGTCGTTGCCCTTTCCGCCAACGTAGGAATCGACACCCGCGCCGCCGTCCATGATGTCGTCGCCGTCGCCGCCGATCATGGTGTCCGTGCCACCGCCGCCGTATAGAATATTTTTGCCGATGTTGCCGGTCAGCGTGTTGGCGTCGGCATTTCCGGTTCCGTTGATGTTGAGAAAACCCGTCAGCGTCAGGTTATCGACGTTCGCGCCGAGAGTGAAGTTGACGCTCGAATTGACGATATCTGTGCCCTCACCGGTTTTTTCGATGACCTTGTCGCCGAGGTTATCAACGACGTATGTATCAGCGCCATCACCACCGCGCATGGTATCGGCACCGGTGCCACCATTGAGGGTGTCGGTTCCGGCGTGGCCCCAGAGCGCGTCGTTGCCGCCGAGGCCATTCAACGTATCGGCAAGATCGCTGCCAACCAGCGTCTGGCTTGCCACCGTGCCCGTCAAATTGACGGCGGTCATGGACAATTGGCCGAGCACGACGTAGCTGGCACCAGGCACGCCGCCTCCGCCCGCGCGGTAGGCGCCGATCACAAGATCGTCGAGCCCGTCGGCGTTGATGTCGCCAGCCGAGGCAACGGACCTGCCGCTGTGATCCGTGGCAGCGCCACCCTGAATTCTGAAGCCGTTCGTACCGTCTAGTGTCGTCAGATCAAACGACGTGCCAAAGCCTGACGCCTTGCCGAAGATGACGTAGCTTTCACCAGCAGCAGAATTTGCGCCGACCGTCGCGCCATCGGCACCGACGATGATATCACCAAAGCCGTCACCGTTGACGTCGCCGGCCGAGGCCACCGAAGTCCCGAAGAGATCAAAATTTGTAAGGCCAGAGATCGAGAAGCCATCAGCGGCCGTGAGCGAAGACAGGCTGAGGGTGCTGGCAAATCCCGTCGACTTGCCGAATACGACATAGGCTTTGCCAACGGCTGTGCCGGGGCCGCCAATAATCAAATCATTGACGCCGTCTCCGTTGATATCGCCAGCCGACGCAACCGAAGTGCCAGTTTGTTCGAGAGGCGCTGTACCGTCGATGCGGAAACCCTTGGTGCCGTCGAGATCGCCGGGCAGGATCGTAGCGCCGATGAACGTGTTTGAACCGAACACGACGTAGCTCGACCCGGCAGCGCCAAAGGTATTGGCCGTGATGTTCGGCCCACCGAAGATCACATCGTCGCGGCCGTCGCCGTTGATGTCGCCTATGAATGAGATCGACGTGCCGCCGCCAGATCCGGTACCGCCAGCAAGGATGACGCCGGGCAGCGCGCCACTAGTGCCTGTGAGCGTTGACGGATTGATCGAAGAAGCGAAACCACCAGCGTTGCCAAAGATGACATAACTCTCGCCGTCTGCGACGTTTGCCGCGGGTGCGCCAATCAGAAAGTCGGCAATGCCGTCACCATTGAAATCGCCGCCGCCGCCAACTGAAGTCCCAGCCTTATCGCCTGGATCGAGCCCGACAATCGTGAAACCATCAGGTGGAGCGAGTGTGGCGAGGGCAACGGTGCCTGAGGCGAATGTCGATTTACCGTAAATGACGTAGGATGAACCAGCATCCGCATTGGCACCCACATCGGCAAGCGGCGCGCCAACGATGATGTCGGCAAAGCCGTCGTGGTTGATATCGCCCGCCGCCGCGACAGAGGTGCCGGCATTATCGCCAGCGGCGGCGGCATCGATGCGGAAGCCATTCGTGCCGTCCAGCGTCGAGAGATCGAAAGCGCTATTGAAGGCGGTACCCTTGCCGAACACGACATAGGCTACGCCGCCCGTACTCGCAGCCGTGGATGATGTGTAGGCGCCGACGATGAAATCCTCAAAGCCGTCGCCGTTGACGTCGCCTGCTGAGGACACCGAAATGCCGGTCCTGTCCCCAGTGGCGAGCCCCGCCATCGTGAAGCCGTTTGTTCCGTTGAGAGCGGAGAGCGCGATGGTGGCTGGGTACTGAGGCATGGGAAGTCCTTTTGAGCAGCAATGGTCAATGCGTATATACCAATTGCTTCACCTCACAAAATAATATCAACGCCACCAGTGAGTGTGATGTTGCCGGTCAGCTCGATCTGGAAATCGGCAATGCTATCGCCGTTGAAATCACCTTCGATGAGCGTGTTGGCGCCTGACGTCAGATAGTGTAGTTGCCCAGCGACGCCGGTGAAGGCAGTATCTTTTACTGACTGGAAAACGAATGTGCCGTTACCCGCTCCAGCGCCATTGGCATCCATAGCCGAGAGGTCAATTTTGTCGGCCAGGTGCGTAAAGTCCTGGATGAGATCGCGCGTGGCCGCTGTCCTGCCGGTGTCCGAGTTGAAAAAGTATTTGAACGTATCAACGCCCAGTCCGCCGCGCATGACATCGCGGCCGCCGAGGCCGGCGATCAGGTTGGCGGCGCTGTTGCCGACAAGGACGTTGTTGCCAGCGCTGCCGCCGAGGTTCGTCGCAGCGGTTCCAATGACGTATGCGTTTTCAATGTTGGCAAAGCGCGCTTCATTGAGGTTGACGCCGACCGTCGTTTGAACGCCGTCGATACCTTGATTGGCGAGTTCCGTAGTTGTGTCGATAACGCGGCCGTCGAGGCCGACATCGCGTAAGTAGTATGCGTCGTTGCCCAAACCGCCGATCAGCGTGTCGATGCCAGTGCCGCCATCCAACTGATCTTCACCGGCACCGCCGTTGAGCGTGTCGCCATCGCCGCCACCGTTGAGGATGTCATTACCGGCGTTACCGTTGATGATATCGATGCCGAGGCCGCCGTTGACTATGTCGACATTGGTCGAGGTGCGATCAGATCCTTCATAGAGGTCCGCGCCATCGCCGAGATCGATAGTACCCAAGATAGCCCCTTACTGTTGTCCACAATATCTACGCCGGACCCGAGACTGACAGTTCTCTGAATAAAACTAAGGTTGGTGATGATATCAGCACCAGCGCCCAAGCTGACATTGCCCAAGATATACCCATAGTTCACCAAGTTCTCAACGGACGATAAAATGTCATCTGCCTTAATGGCGAAAGCACTAACCCCTTCGGTCCGAATGATTCCGGCATTAATAATCGTGTGGGTGCCGGTGGCGGTGGAGTTGAAACTAATAGCGTTGCTCGCCGTGCTCGAAATCGTTCCAAAATTGTTGAAAAGCGAATCTCCGGCTGCATTAATGTCGATAGCCGAATGAAAAAAGGCGAATGCGTCGCTGGTCGAGATCAAGCCCTGGTTGGTCAGATTTGTGATCAAGGTGTTGGCGATAATGCCGCCGTCCTGGCCGAAGATTGTACCGCCCAAGCCGACAGTCACCGTGTGCGTACTGCCAGCGCCGGAATCCAAAATCAGCCCGGTGGTGTCCAATCCATAACCGGACAGCGTGCCCTGAATATCGACGATGTAGTTACCGGTTCCTGAGAGATTCGCTGCGGCAACGCTGCTGCCAGACAGCACATAGGCACCAACCTCAATCGTGAAAATGTCTCCCACCGTAAGGCTGACGGCCGGCGCGGCCGGATTGTTGATGACGGTACCAGTTGTGACGATGGTTGGCATGGGGTGTCTCCGCTGTTGCATGATGGCAGGATCGGTGCAGTGCTACAGGCGCGTGCGCAGTGTGGCGCCGCCGGCTCAAATGCGAGCGAGCGGGGCGGCGGAATAAGCGGCCATCGCGTCAAATAATTTCGGGGCCGGAAAATCTGTCCCCGGACGAGCCGACCTTAAAGCTGCTCAAAAATTGCACAAGAGACCCTTAGGCCAAGGTCTTAGATTAAAAACAACGTTCAAAATTTGTACACAGCGGTCAGCGCTATCCTGTACTAAACCCATTGCCCGCCATGTTGAATCGTTGACGTTCAGATGAGTGTCGACGCCGCCGGGTGAATCAGGGTCTGATTGGCATTGACCGACCGTGCTGAGGCGAACGGTGCTTTTTGACGTGCCACTCATCTTTGCAGGACCGCCGCCCATGATTGAGCTCATCGTCATTGCCATTGGCGCCATGCTGTTGTCACCGCTGTTTGTCGCCTTGTCTGCGCGCAACGCCGTATCAACTCTCAAACTCCGGCTCGGTGAATTGGAGCACACGATCGGTGTTTTGCGGCAGGAAATCGGTTGGTTGCGATCGCGCGCGGACGGTACGCCAGAAACGGCACTAACACCGGCTTCCAAAGCACCGGAAGCACCAGTCCCGGCAAAACCAGTCCCTGCAAAATCCGTCAGCGACGTATCCGTCAGTGTGCCGCCGACGAAGGCCAGCAGTGTCCCGCCCGTCGTGCGCCAACGCCCTCTCAGTCCGCCGGGTCCTGCATCCTTCGCACCTCCAACAGAAAGTTTCGAGCAGGCGCTTGGCACAAAGTGGGCGGTGTGGGCGGGCGGCATCGCGCTCGCGCTCGGCGGCTTGTTTCTCGTCCGCTATAGTATCGAGTCCGGTCTGCTCGGCCCCGGAGTTCGCATCATGTTGGGATTGCTTTTGGCTGCCGGGCTGATCGTTGCCGGTGAATGGTTCCGGCGCGCTGACAAGCAAATTTCAGTCGCAGCGCTGCCGCAAGCGAACATTCCAAGTATCCTGACCGCTGCCGGAACGGTTGTTGCCTTTGGCACAATCTACGCCGCACATGCCCTCTATGATTTCATCGGACCGGCGTTTGCCTTCACAGCCCTTGGCGCCACCGGTATCATCACCATGCTGGCCGCAGCGCTGCACGGCCCGGCACTGGCTGGTATCGGCCTTGCGGGCGCGTTCGTGTCGCCGCTTCTCGTGCAGTCGTCCACGCCCAGTCCGTGGCCGGTGGTTTTGTATCTGTTTGTCGTGGCGGCGGCAGCGCTTGTCTTAGCGCGCGCACGCAACTGGCGGTGGCTCGCGGCATGCTCAGTTGCAGGTGCGTGCGTTTGGGGCGTCATGTTGCTCGGCGTCCAATCCGGCGGGGGAAGCGCGCTCTTTTTCGGCATGTCAGCGGCGGCGGTGCACGCGCTTCTGCAATTGACGCTGGTTGCGTTCTTCCTGGCTGTTGAGCCCAGCGCCGGCGTCAGTGACGCCAAAGCCGAGCCCGAGCCTTTGGCAACGGCGGCTCTGGCCGCCTTGACACTTCTGAGTGCGCTCGTCGCCGTTTCCCCCGCAGTTGATTTCACGTCCGTGACATTTTTTGCGTCGCTTGCGATTGCGATCCTGGGTGCAACCGCGTGGCTTGCGGCACCGGCATCTGCCGCGGCTGTTTTTGCCGGTGCAATTGCACTTGCCGTCACTCTGGTGTGGCCGGGATTATCTATATCACCGACGCCAAGCCAATTGGCACCGTGGACCGGGGAGCTGCTTCACTATCCGGACAACATAGTGAGCTTCATGACGTTCGCGGCATTGGCGACACTTATTCCCGCCACTGGAGCGGTTCTGCGCGTCTGGTTTGGATCGTTACTAAAAAATCGCACCGCAGCGCTATATTGTTTAGCGGCAACTGTTCCGCCGTTGCTGGCGCTGGTCATCGCCTATTTGCGGATCACGCAATTCGATATCTCGATTTCGTTTGCTCTGGGCGGTGTGTCACTTGGCTGCCTGTTTGCAGTGGCGGCTGAGAAGTTCCATCGTGCCGATTTGACGTACTCGTCACCTGCCTACAATCTCGCGGCAGGAGTCTGCGCGGCCGCTGCCATCGCAGCGCTTGCCTTTGCTTTGACGGTGAGGTTGGAGCGCGGCTATCTGACGATTGCGCTGGCTCTTGCGGCAGCCGGAACCGCCTATGTCGCGACGCTGCGCGATATTCCACTGCTGCGTCACGCTGTGACGGCGCTTGGTCTGATTGTCCTTGGCCGCCTCGCCTGGGACCCGCGCATCATGGGCTCCGGTATCGGCACCACGCCGGTCTTCAATTGGCTGCTGCTTGGCTATGGCATCCCGGCAGTGAGTTTCGCCGCTGCCGCGCGGCTGCTCGAGAAGCGCGGCGATACTGCATCCGTCCGCCTC
>JAYUCQ010000196.1:0-12119 GCA_043740265.1 Hyphomicrobium sp. | reverse complement strand
AAAGGGGCCCGTCACGCCTGGAAAAGCAAGGTCGCCGGGCGCGTCAGGATGCGGGTGATGCAGTCTGAGACCGTGACCGATCTCGTGCACGAAGGTTTCGAAGCTGAGTGTCCCGGCAGCAGGACCGATACCCAAATGTCCAATGCCGATGCCATTGGTTGCGCCGTCACCATTGTAATAGCCCTTCGAGTATGACGCGGCTTGCGGAAACTCTTGAGCGCCGAGCACGGACGCGTCAAATCCGAAAACATTCATTTGGGCCGTCGTATAAATGCCTTCCGACAAGTCCGCGCCGATCGACGAGGTCACGCGCTCAATCGTAATATTGGCAACATTTGCCCACGACTGCATCGCGGCGGTGTAGCCTGCGGCCTCAGCCGTTGTCCACGTGTGCAAGATGTTATCGAGATAATACGTGATATGGTTGTCGCGGCCGACGTCCAGCCAGGAAGTGCCAACAAGTACATCGATATATGGATTGGCCACGAATATCCCCCACGCCGTCTTCAGAACCCCTCCGCATACATACGCTGCTCGCTATTTGAAAGTAAGGCGTTTTGCTGGCGGGCCGTTGAAAAACACTTTTTCGAGTCATTGCAGCACACGGAGCAACACATGAATGCATATCGTTTTCTGGCAGCAGCTCTCGGCTGGTTCGCACTTGGACTGCAATACTGGCTTATGATGCACGCGGATGCGCCAACGGATCCGCTCAACCGGACAATCAACTTTTTCAGTTTCTTTACGATTCTCACCAACATCCTGGCGGCCGTTGCGATGACGGCACCACTGGTCGCGCCAAATTCAAGCCTCGGCCGGTTTTTCGATAAACCTTCCGTGCGTACGGCGATCGCGACATATATCATTGTTGTCGGCGTCACTTATCACCTGCTGCTGCGCGATCTCTGGGACCCGCAGGGCTGGCAAAAGTTTGCCGACTACACATTGCACTACGCGACACCTGCCCTGTTTGTGCTCGACTGGCTGGCGTTCGTGCCGAAGCGCGACGCCGGCTGGTCAACGGCATTCAAGGCACTCGTTTACCCGCTGATCTATCTCGGCTGGACGCTCTATCACGGATCTTGGAGTGGCTTTTATCCCTACCCGTTCGTCGATGTCACCAAACTCGGCATCGACAAGGTCTTGATGAATTCTGGCGGGATGACGGCTGCGTTCCTGGTGCTGTGTCTGCTGTTGATCGGGCTCGGGAAACTCTTGAGTTCCCTCTCAGAAAAGTAATCCCAGAAAAGTGAGCCCCGGCGGGCGGGCGGCGCGGATCACCGGACCACCAACGCCTCCTCGCCGCATTGCCGCCTGCGTGCCCGTCAGATAGACATTTTTCCATGAAAAAATCCGCTTCTAAGTCCATCTCCGCCCGGCCGGGCGCTGACCTCATGAAAACCATTCATGTCCGCGGCGCACGCGAGCACAATCTGAAAAACGTCGATCTCGAAATTCCGCGTGACGCGCTGGTCGTGTTCACAGGGTTGTCGGGTTCGGGGAAATCCTCGCTGGCCTTCGATACGATCTACGCCGAGGGCCAGCGCCGCTATGTCGAGAGCTTGAGCGCCTATGCGCGCCAGTTCCTCGAGATGATGCAGAAGCCGGATGTCGATCACATCGACGGTCTATCGCCTGCGATTTCGATTGAACAAAAGACGACGAGTAAAAATCCGCGCTCGACCGTCGGCACAGTGACGGAGATTTACGATTACTTGCGTTTGCTGTTTGCTCGCGTCGGCGTGCCGTATTCGCCGGCAACAGGATTGCCGATCGAAAGCCAGACAGTCAGCCAGATGGTCGATCGCGTGTTGGCCTTGCCCGAGGGCACCCGCCTGCTCCTGCTCGCCCCCGTCGTGCGTGGCCGCAAGGGCGAGTATCGCAAGGAAATCGCCGAGTGGCAGAAGAAGGGCTATCAGCGCCTCAAAATCAACGGCGATGTCTACGAGATTGGCGATGCACCGAAGCTCGATAAAAAATTCAAACACGATATCGACGTCGTTGTGGATCGCATCGTCGTCAAGAAGGACCTCGGTAACCGTCTCGCGGATTCTTTTGAGCAGGCGCTCAAACTCGCCGACGGCCTGTCCATCGCCGAGTATGTTGATAAGCCACTGTCCAAAACCGACACCGAAGGCGCAAACAAATCCAAAAACGACACACACGAGCGCATTGTCTTTTCGGCGCGCTTTGCTTGTCCCGTCTCTGGGTTCACGATTGACGAAATCGAGCCGCGGCTTTTTTCATTCAACGCGCCCGCTGGCGCCTGCCCGACCTGCGACGGACTCGGCTCGGAATTGCGCTTTGAGCCCGACCTCGTTGTTCCAGATGGCTCGCTCAGTTTAGAAAAAGGCGCAGTCTATCCGTGGGCCAAGACCGGCGCGACGTCTCCCTACTATGAGCAGACGCTGGAAAGCCTCGCCAAGCACTACAAGGTATCCGTGAAAACGCCGTGGGAGAAGCTACCTAAACACGTGCAGCTCGCTATTCTGTTCGGCTCGGGTGACGAGGACATCACGTTCACCTACTGGGACGGCAACCGCAACTACACGACGGAAAAGCCGTTCGAGGGCGTCATCGGCAACATCCAGCGGCGCTGGAAGGAAACCGATAGCGACTGGGTGCGCGAAGAACTTTCGCGCTATCAGGCAGCGCATCCGTGCGAAGCCTGCGGCGGTTATCGCTTAAAGCCGCAAGCCTTGGCCGTCAAAATCGGCGGCAAGCATATCGGCGAGGTCGGCGATCTCTCGATCAAGGCGGCTAACATTTGGTTCGGCGAGGTGCCGAATACGTTCACCAAACAGCAATCCGAAATCGCCACGCGTATCTTGAAAGAAATTCGTGACCGGTTGAAATTCTTGAATGACGTCGGCCTTGAATATCTGACGCTGTCGCGCGGGTCGGGTACTTTGAGCGGCGGGGAATCGCAGCGTATCCGCTTGGCGTCGCAAATCGGCTCCGGCCTGACCGGCGTGCTCTACGTTCTCGATGAACCCTCAATTGGGTTGCATCAGCGCGACAACGCCCGCCTGCTCGAGACGCTGCGTCACCTGCGCGACATCGGCAATACCGTCATCGTCGTCGAGCATGACGAAGATGCGATTATGACCGCCGACTACGTCGTCGATATCGGCCCCGGTGCCGGCATTCACGGCGGCAACATTATTGCGCAAGGTTCACCGCAGGACGTTATCGACACGCCCGAGAGCTTGACCGGCGATTACCTCTCAGGACGCCGCCAAGTGTCCGTGCCGCGCAAACGCCGGGTCGCTGAAAAAGGCAAAGCGCTGACCGTCATCGGCGCGCGCTCGAACAATTTGCAGAACGTCAGCGCCGCTATCCCGGTTGGCCTTTTCACCTGCATCACTGGCGTTTCGGGCGGCGGCAAATCTTCACTGCTCATCGACACGCTGTACAAAGCCGTGGCGCGCAAATTGAACAACGCCAAGGAGCATCCAGGCGAACACGATCGCATCGAGGGCATCGAGAACTTCGACAAGATCATCGACATCGACCAATCGCCCATCGGCCGCACGCCGCGCTCGAACCCGGCGACGTACACCGGCGCGTTCACGCCGATGCGCGAATGGTATGCGGGCTTGCCAGAATCCAAAACGCGCGGCTATGAGCCAGGCCGCTTTTCCTTCAACGTCAAAGGCGGGCGCTGCGAAAAGTGCCAGGGCGACGGCGTCCTCAAGATCGAAATGCACTTCCTGCCCGACGTCTACGTCACTTGCGAAGTCTGCAAGGGCAAGCGCTACAATCGCGAAACGCTGCAAGTCACCTTCAAAGACAAATCGATCGCCGACATTCTCGACATGACGGTCGAGGAAGGCGCAGACTTCTTCAAGGCGGTGCCGTCAATCCGCGACAAACTCGAAACGCTGGCGCGCGTCGGCTTGGGCTACATTCACATCGGCCAGCAGGCGACGACGCTATCGGGTGGCGAAGCGCAACGCATCAAGCTGTCGAAGGAGCTGTCGCGCCGCGCCACGGGACGGACGTTGTATATTCTCGACGAGCCGACGACGGGTTTGCATTTCCACGATGTCGCAAAACTTTTGGAAGTGCTGCACGAGCTGGCGGATGCCGGCAACACCGTCGTCGTCATCGAGCACAACTTAGAGGTCATCAAAACCGCCGACTGGATCATCGACCTCGGCCCCGAAGGCGGCGACGGCGGCGGGCGCATCGTTGCCGAAGGCACGCCGGAAGATGTGGCGAAGGTGAAGGAAAGTTACACGGGGCGGTACCTGAAAGACCTCTTGGCGAGACGGCATGCGGGCGCTTCAGCCTCGTCTGCTGCCGCTCCTGCATCCAAACCCGCCAAGGGCACGGGCAAGAAACAAGCTGCAGAGTGAGTGGACGCAATGATACCGTAGCGGAGAAACTGTAGCGAATAGTGAGGCACCCTCCCCATGAAGTACATAACGTTGATCGCCGTCGCCGCCATTATTCTCATTCAATGGAGTGGAGCGGTTCCGCAATCGAGCGTGGGCGGCCCGATGACCCTCGCGACTGTCGCTCTCGCCGCTGCACTGGCCGTGGGAATTCACGAGGCATGGACGATGAAGCGGGGTGTGCCCGGCTGGATCGTGAGCATCGCCGCGGCCTTCGTTGGCTTCATCGTGGCCGGTCTCCTCGGAGGTACGATCATGGATACGGTTATGGGTTTCGCTGCCCCGTACCTCAATCTGGAAGGATCGCTCGCGGCAACCCGCCATCCCATGCTCTATATCGCATCCGCTGCCATGATGCTTTTGGTACTGCTCGGAGCGTCGCTCGCGCTGCGGGTCGTGAACCGGTGGCGATGACTTCCGGCCCCGGTGCCGAGGGCGGCGACGGCGGCGGGCGTATTGTTGCCGAAGGCACGCCGGAAGATGTGGCGAAGGTCAAGGCAAGTTACACGGGGCGGTATTTGAAGGAGCTGTTGGCGAGACGGCCTGCGGGTGCCGCTTCCGCTCACCCAGCAAAGCCCGCTGCCAAACCCGCTAGGTCCGGCGGCAAAAAGCAGGCGGCGGAGTGAGACGGTTATGAGCGCCACTCTGCTAATCATTCGGATCAATGCCCAGG
Source organism: Hyphomicrobium sp. (assembly GCA_043740265.1). Classification (GTDB taxonomy): domain Bacteria; phylum Pseudomonadota; class Alphaproteobacteria; order Rhizobiales; family Hyphomicrobiaceae; genus Hyphomicrobium_B. Next base: position 7,046 of record JAYUCQ010000196.1, on the reverse strand, counting down.
CCGACCGCATTCGCGTGTCGCAACACGGCATGCAGGAACTTTCCGACGATAGCATCCTGTTACCCGACGTCATTGCCGGGCTTGCCAGTGCCGCTGTTGTCGAGGATTATCCCGACTATGCGAAAGGGCCATGTGTGCTTTGTCTTCAAATTGACGGCCAAGGAAAGCCAATCCACGTATTGTGGGGACTGGCAGCTCAAACCCCCAACGTGGCGACGATCATAACCGCCTACAGGCCTGACCCACAGCGTTGGATGAACGATCTTATGACGAGGAACCGGAGATGAACCACAAAGTTACGCGCCTTGTACATGCCGGCAAGTATGCGGCCGAAGTCATTGTCGAGAGCATTCCCGATGACGGTGGATGGGGCCCATACCTCTCGATCGACGACGCCTTCAAGCTTCAGTCGGTAGAAGCCGCTCTAAAATCCGGCGACCTCAAAGCCGCCGCGAAGCTAGCGCGGGTTTATGAGCTGAAGCCCGTCGCGGCGGAGTAAGGCTGGTTATCCACAGCTAGTTCGTGCTGCATTCTACCAAAGCGCGACAAACTTCATCATCAGCTCACGCTCATATCGTCTGATGACGATATGAGGATTCGAACTTTCGTCAAGACGTGATCAGCATCTTATTGATTTAAAACGGTATTTATCTACCATTTTTTCACTTTTCTCGGTGTTGGGCATTTTGTCGTTTGCTCATCGTAATTCATATTCAACGGCATGAACCGCGAACGCATCAACAAACTGAATCGAGTGCGCGAGAAGGTCGCCATAGCTGAACGCAATTTTGAGTCGGCGTCCATCAAGACTGTTTATTGGGAAGATCGCCTGAGCCACCTGCGTGAAGAAGAACTTTCGATTAATTTGGAAAGCAATCTTCCACTTGGTCGGCCCACCAAGAAAAACCAGAAGAAGCAGATCGTATGGGCGAGCGTCCAAGTGATACTTATGGACCCTTCCCGGCGGGCAGGTCTGACAACCGCAGAGTTGCATCAAGCCGCTCTTGAGCACCATCGCAGCCTGAACATCATAACTTTTCGAGCTTACCTTCTCGAATTTAGCTCTTCCAAACGGCGCCTTCTCCAAAAGATAGGCGATCGTTGGTATTTGGCTGATGCCCTGAAACGCCTTCAGAAGTAGAGCCGTCAAGATTTTGGAGACAATCATGCAATCTGATAGACCTCCCTCCGAATTGCCATCTTGGCTGCTTCGGTATCTGCGCGAAAGTGCACACGAGATCGCCGTGAAAGCAACTGTCGCGATCGTTCTGGCGGCTTTAGCGCAGTGGCAATTCGATTGGGTCGGAAAGTCTCAAAGCACAATTGGTGCATGGTCCACGACTATAAAAAGGGCCCCACGGCTGTGAACAATTCCGGAGCAATTGCGTGTGCCATCTTAGGGAGCGGAAAACGTGGCCGGGCAAAGTGACATCGAATGGACTGACGCCACGTGGAACCCTGTTTCGGGTTGCTTGATGATTTCGCCCGGGTGCACGAATTGCTACGCCATGCGCATGGCGGGCCGTCTCCAGGCGATGGAGCATCCGTCATACAAAGGCGTCACCCGCAAGAGCGGGAAAAAGCAAGTCTGGACAGGACGCATTCATACGAATGACGCTGCCTTAGAAGTTCCCCTGCGCTGGCGTCAGCCGCGCCGCGTCTTCGTCAACTCCATGTCCGACCTGTTTCAAGACGGCGTGCCCGCAGAATTCATCGCCAAGGTTTGGAACGTCATGGAGCGTGCACACTGGCACTCGTTCCAAGTCCTCACCAAGCGCCCCGACAACATGCGCGACGTTATCAAGGCTGCAATGCTTCCTGTTTTGCAAAATGTCTGGCTCGGTACATCGGTCGAAAGCGCTGGCTACGTCGATCGCATTAAAGTTCTCAGGTCAATACCGGCGGCTGTCCGCTTCGTTTCTTTTGAACCTTTGATTGGAGCCGTTGGCCGTCCAAGTTTGAAAGGTATCGACTGGGCCATTGTCGGCGGTGAATCCGGTCCATCGGCGAGGCCGATGGACCCTGCATGGGTGACAGCAATTCAAGAGAATTGTGATAAGTCCAGCACCGCCTTTTTCTTCAAGCAATGGGGCGGCGTCAACAAGAAGAAGGCCGGTCGCGAACTCAATGGCCGAACGTGGGATGCATACCCACGCCCATTGCTCGTAGCGGCTGAGTAGTCCCGCCACAAACGCCAGCGCAAGCGGATGAATGGATCCCGTGCACAAGGCCCGGGATGACGGTGTTGCTTGGAATGACATCTGTTGTTTGACGCGAGGGCCGACGACCCACCATCGTCATTCCGCTTTCGCCCAACGCCGCTTACCCCGCCGCCTTTGACAAATGTCATGGAACAGTTGGTCCCGGACCACGTTGTAAAGGCACGAGGGCGACGTCACAGCATTCCCAGGGAGGACTCCATGAAAGTTTCACTCATCGCGATCTGCTTCGCCACTCTTGCGCTCGGCGCCTGCCGCCGCGAAGAACCGGCTCCGTATTATGAGCCGATGAAGCTTGGTGGTGACGTGCAGCAGAGCGTCCGGCAATAAATCTCGGCACTAATTACTGCCCGTGAAACTAGGTCCTGGCCGGGCGGAAAATTTCGCCGGCATGAGCGGCGTCACGCCCCCAACCCCGGCCTGCCGCCTCCCCGCCCGCGAAACAGAAACGTCAGCGCAAGCCCCGCGGCGAAGCCGCCGACGTGGGCCATGTAGGCGACGCCACCTGTGTTCGCGCCTGTCGCACCGATGGATCCGGCGCCGCTGAACAGTTGCAGCGCAACCCAGAAGCCAAGCACGATGATCGCCGGCAGCGCGATGACGTTGTAGCCGACGGCGACGCGCACAAGAGATTTCGGAAACAGCAGAATGTAGGCGCCGAGCACACCTGCGATCGCGCCCGAGGCGCCGAGATTCGGGATGGTCGAGCCGGGACTAACGGCGTATTGCGCCATCGACGCGGCAACACCGCACAGCAAATAGAAGGCGAGAAACCCAACCTTGCCGAATCGATCCTCGACGTTGTCGCCGAAAATCCACAGATACAGCATGTTGCCAAAGAGGTGCATCCAGCCGCCGTGCATGAACATCGCTGACAGCAATGTGGGAGCGGTGCCAGCGGGATCGTCAGAGAACCGCGCCGGGACGAAAGACCATTGGCGGATGAAATCATCGCCGCCGTTCAGCTCGAGAAAAAAGACCAGCACGTTGATGGCGATGAGCACAAAGGTAATGACCGGGGTCGAGCGCCGGTCTCTGTCATCGTCGCCAATGGGAAACATGGTTTGCCTCTCGCGGTTTTGACCACTTACATCCCGATGCCAAGTGCGCTGCCAAACGGCAGTTACACGGCAAGCACGGACCTGATCTGGTCTTCATACTGCTGCACAGCTTCCAGCGCACGCTTTGTCATCGCCGGTTCTGGATGTGTTGCATCAGCAAAACCTTGAATGGCCTCGCGGGCGTTGTTCATGATGCGGCCGGCCGCTGCCTGCGGGTTCAATTCGCGCTTACAAATCGACTGCAACAGTTGGGTTAGAATAACGCCGGTCGCAAGTGCGAGGCCGGAAAGCTCTGTGTTTTCTTTCTTTAGCGCCGCAATCGCCTCGTTTGCCGTTTTGAGGTCCGTCATTCTGAGAAGCTCCCGTGTCGTTTTGATCCTTGGCCGTTGCTAACCCCAAGTGCCGGAGGGTGCAAGCGCGGCGGATGCGCACCTCTGCCGGTCTGGAGCAAGCCTATCTGGGCCGCGGCAAGAGGTAAAATTCACGAGCAAACAGGCGGTGGCGCCGGTTTTTTCAGCCTGCCTAAACCGCCGCATAACAGTGGGCCGCCGTGTAACAGAGGGCCTCCGCGCAACAGAGAGCCGCAAATTTTTACGGACGCAAGACCCTGCCTTGAAACCAGCGCAGCGCCAGCGCACGGTGCATCCAAACCGAATCCACGAAATTCAGGAGCCATGCATGAAGCCGCTTATTCGTTTCGCCGCCCTTGCCGTCGCAGCCGTTGCGCTGCCGGCACTGGCTAACGCCGCCACGTGCCAGAATGTGGCAGCAGCAGGCGATGGCCCGACGAAAGATATTGCTACGATGATGTCAACGCACGGACTCGAAAACATCATCGGCAACAAAGGCCTCAAGGGTCAGGGCGCGGTGAAAACCACCTGCGTCCCTGGAGCCGTCCTGGTCGAGTGCAAATCCTGGCAGAAGGCCTGCAAGTAGACGCTCATTTTCTGGCGTTCTTAGCTCTGGCGATCTGGGCAATGACGGCTCTACATCGTCGCGTCCGCCGCAATTGCGCGATCCACCGTCGGCCTATGCATGATGAAACAATTCGCTTCTGAACCGGCTGATGGCAGCGTGCAAATCCGCGCCGGTGCCGTCGAGCAGGTTCATGTTGATGGAGACTGCGGGAAATCGCATCAGGCTGTGCAGCGGCGCGAAAAGACGGACGATCAGCTTGGCAGCCGCCAGCGCCGTCTTTGCGTCATGAAAGTCCAAGCCAGTAAATGGCACGTTCTCGGCTTCGAAACCCTCGACGCGGCTGACGGCGCTCCACGGTATGACCGCGCTGGAAATCCGTCTGTCGAAGATGCCTATGTTTGAGACCGTGACGACGGCATCGCGGTCGCTCCGGCGCTTTATGAGTGCGAAGCATCCCGCACAAAACATCGCCGCCCAACCAGCGCCAAATACTTTCGCACCGGGATCAGCCACGCCCAGCAGCAGCACGCCGGGCGCGCCAATCAACGCCAGCAGTCCGGTGAACCAATTCAACCGCCGTGGGTCCCATCGGAATTGAACTGCGTCTTCCACATCCGCGACGCTGGTTGGTTAGCCTCTTAAACGCGCACCGCAGGGTTGCGCCGTGACGACGCACTTGGCGAGCAGGATCGCGCCTTTTTTGCAATCCCACTGCACGCGGCGGGCATTGCCGAAATTGGCGAAGTTCGGGCCGTATTTTTCTTCGGCCGCAAATTCCCAATTCGACTGCGCCGCAACGCGGGCTTTGGCGCTGCCGAGACCCAAGATGCCGGTGCTCGTCGCTGCGCCTTCGATTGCCGGCTGGCAGGAGCCAATCGGGTCCCAATATTTGCGGCGCGCTTCGGCGGCACCAAGACCGGCGACGAGGGCGATACCGCCAGCCGCTAAGGCAATCTCAAACTTCGAAACTACGCGCATCGTAACCTCCCCAACAAACAGCAAAGCAACCAACACAAGCAAAATTAACCAAGCAGAACCGCAACAGAGCCACGCTCTCCGCATGCTGTCAACCGGGCCGCCACGTTTCGCAAAATTGTCATGTAAAAACAGATGGGATTTGCGGTGGGCGTGACGGATGACATGAACAATGCGTGTAGCGGTGCCGGGCTACTCTTAGAGGCACTTGCTACTTTCAAAGGTAGTTGTAACGCACTTGGAAGATAAGGTCAGCGTCGGTAGCGTTGGGCGGCGGAAACGGAAAGTTGGTCTGCTTCACCGCGAACACAACGCTTTGGTCGAGACCGGCAACACCGGAAGGGCTAAACACCTTCACCTCGACGACATTGCCATTTTGATTGAGCACGATGCGCACGAGCACGTGTCCCAACGTATCGCGCAGTTGCGGCATGGTCTTTTGCAACTCGGCAACAACTTTGCGTCCAAAGTCGTTGTTCGCCCCCGAGCGCGTGATCCCGGGCGGGCGTGACGCGCCGGCAAAGCGGCCACCGCCGCCGGCTTGGGCGTTGAAGTCCGACGGCGCGGGCGTCAGATCAAGTTTGGCCGTCTGCTGCTTTTGTGGCGGCTTGGCGGCTTCAGTCTTTTGCGGCTTTGGTGGTGCCGCGGCATTTTTCGCGGCCGCTTCTTTCGTTGGCTCCGGGATCGCGAGCAGATCCGGCACGTCGTCCGTCAGCGACGGCTTGATATCTTTTTGCGGTTCTGTTTTCGGCGGCTCTGTTGGCGGCTCAGCCTGCGTTTCAACTTGAGGCGCAGGTGGCGTCTCTGGTGCCGGTTGTGGAGGTTGGGGCTCAGGCTGCGCTGCGGGCGGTGGTGGCGGCGGTGCTGCGACAGGCGCGCCCGGCGGCGGCTCGGCTTCGGCTGACACGGTCGACCGGCTTTGCAGATCGGCTTCGGTCACCACAGAAATACTGATGCCGTCGTCGGCGCCGTTCTCGTCTCCAATACGGTGCGGATGCGACGTGGCCACGCTGATCAACAGCATGAGGTGCAGGAGAGCGGCGACGCCCAGCGCCATCCAGAACTCGCGGTCCAGCGCGCTCACAGGCACAGCCCAGCGATCACCGGCGAGGTGCGGCATGTCGATGACCGGTTCGACGGTTTCCGCGCTCATACAAACTTCCCAACCCGGCAGATCGCCGCTGCGCAGATATTGCGATCCTGCGCATAAGGCCACAGCCTTCGATTCGTCATTCTCCCACGGGATGAGCCGATTTTGAGGCCAAATCCCGCTAACAGCTTCAATGCGCCGCGGTGCGAGCGTTCGAAAATTGTCCCGGAAATCCCACTACAGACGCCAGAAGCCTAGCGTGCTAGAGCGCCGGGGATCGTCACCACAGAAGGACGCGCGGTATGCGGATGCCTCCGGCAAAACCAACGGCCATACTGGTGCTTTTCGCGATCGCCTGCGTCGCGTTGGCCGCATTGCATCCCGTTCGTGCCGCCGATGCCGCATATGTCGGCACCTGGGGCGTCGATGCCGAGCATTGCAAGACCGGTCAGGATCAAGAGGGCGCGCCCTACGTGTTCCGCAAAGACGGTTACGACCAGCACGAGGCCCACTGCACCTTCAAAACCGTAACGCACACCGGCGACGAATTCAAATTTACGTCTGAATGTTCAGTCGAGGGCGACGTGCAATCGGACGACACCGTGATCACCGTGACAGGCGATACGCTCATCTGGGGCGACGGCGCGGGCGCACCCAATCTGATGCGCTGCAAATGAAGGCACTCAAATTTTGAACAGCGAATCCAAACCCGCCGTTGGTCCCGACGTCAGTCTCGATCCTGCTTTCGTTATGAGGCTCGACGCGGTCATCCTCGCGTGCGCA
>JAYUCQ010000195.1:0-12222 GCA_043740265.1 Hyphomicrobium sp. | reverse complement strand
GCTTGCAGTTCTTTGAGAATGCGCCAGTCGGTTGCGTCGAGGACGAGGGGCATAAAAGGCGTAGGTCCCGCAATAGACTAAATGCAGAGCTGAGGGGGCACTGTGCCTGTCTGCCGGGGATTGCGCAATATTGTGAATGAATGTGAGTTGAGTTTTTTGCAAACCTTGCCGAAGTGGGCCTCGACCCGGGCAACTTTGCGTCGCTCCGCCCCGTAGCGGGACCTGCGTCGGCCCCGCCTACGCTGAACGGGGCCTGCGTCGGCCACGCCTGCGTCCGACAGCCGCTCGACAACGCACACACTGAGGATCACAAGCCTACTCATGCTTCGCGCCGCCGAACCTTCGCAAAACCTCGCTGACGACGTCCGCCAACGGCCGCTGGCTGGCGCGCGCGCCTGGATCATCACCGATGGCAAGACCGGCATGGACGTGCAGTGCAAAGGCGTCGCCGAAGCCTTGGGCGTTGCCTATGAGATGAAGCCTGTGACGCCAAAGGGCATTTGGAAAGCACTGGCGCCTTGGGGTCCTGTGGCACCAGGCGATTCTTTTGGCCACGCGGGCTCAGCATTCGCTCCACCCTGGCCGGCCATCGCAATCGCCTCAGGGCGGGCCAGCATTCCCTATATTCGTGCGCTGAAACGCAAGGCGGGTAGCGCAACGTTCACCATCGTGTTGCAAGATCCCAAGACAGGCCCTTCGACAGCTGATCTCATCTGGGTCGGAGACCACGACAAACTGCGTGGCGCCAATGTTGTGACCACTATTACGTCGCCGCACAGTTTCTCGGGCGCGCGGCTCGCAGGCCTACAAGCGAAGCCGCCAGCAAGCATTGCAGAGCTACCACAGCCTCGCATCGCCGTTATTCTCGGCGGCAAGAACGCGGTCTACAAATATACAGATGCCGATGACGACAAACTCGTGGCCGCTTTGACATCGCTGGCGGGCCTCGGCACAAGTTTCTTCATTACGCCATCGCGGCGCACGCACGATCGTCTATTGCGTAAGGTCGACGCGGCAACGCAGACGTCACCTCGCATTCTGTGGAACGGTACAGGCGCAAATCCCTATGCCGATTTTTTAGCCAACGCCGATATGCTCATCGTCACCGCCGATAGCGTTAATATGACCGGGGAAGCTTGCGCCACCGGCAAACCCGTCTATGTCTTCACGCCGACAGCCGGTTCCAAGAAATTCGACCGTTTCCACAAGGCTTTGCAGGCGTACGGTGCCACACGGCCGTTGCCGGACCGGTTTGGGGGTATCGAGCAATGGGCGTATCGGCCCCTCGATTCGGCCGCTATAATCGCCGCAGAGGTTGAGCGGCGCTGGCTCCAGACACACGTACACGAGTCACAGGCTCACATTCCGCCGCATCACGCTTAAACGAGGATCGCAATGCCGCATCTCAATATGTCCGCACTTCGCGCCGCCAAGGTCGAGACGAAGCCCTATCAATATACAATCGTGCCGGGCTTCCTCAACGACGCCAGTGTCAAGCGCGTCAACGCCACCTATCCGAATATCGAAAAGGGCGGGTCGTATCCGATTGAAAGCCTGAACGAGACGATGGCCATTAAGGAGGTCATTGCTGAACTCGATGGGCCGGAATTCGAAAAGATCATTGCTGACAAATTCGCTGTCGATCTCGCGGGGCGGCCAAAAATGTATTCGTTGCGCGGCTACACGCGCGCCAAGGACGGTCAGATCCACACAGACTCTAAGGACAAGATCATCACCGTTCTGCTCTATCTCAACGACAACTGGCAGCAGCCCGGCGGCCGCTTGCGGGTTCTCAAAAACGATCACGACGTCGATAATTTCGCCGCCGAGGTCGCGCCTGATAACGGCACACTGCTGATTTTCAAGCGCTCGGAAAATTCCTGGCACGGGCATCATCCGTTCGAAGGGCCGCGCCGGTCGCTGCAAATGAATTGGATGACGACCGAGGGGTCGCTGGGGTGGCATAAGGTCCGCCACACAATTTCAGCAGCGGTCAAAAAGCTAAGCCCGGCGCGGTAGACCGGCTCGCGCCAAAACGCCCGAGATGGCGATGAAACAACGGCTTCGCTTCGTGCAAAAGCGCTGCAAAAGTTGCGCTTTCGCGCCTCATGTACTAGCCCGGGGGACTTGAATTGCAACAGGAGACAGTCATGGCAGGCTCGAGCGCCAACGTAACAGCGTCGCTTCTTAAAAGCTTCGCGGCGGGGAAGAAGGGCGAAAAGCCCTATCCGCATTGGTTCGTTGAAAACTGCCTTCCCGCCGATGTCGTCGACCAATGCCTCGGCCTGCCGTTTCCAGCGCCTGGTCTTGACGGCGTATCTGGAAAACGCGAACTGCATAACGCCACGCGGCGCTATTTCGATACCGAGAACCGCGCCAAGTATTCGTTCGTCGAGGACATCACACGCTCTTTTCAGTCGCCCGAAGTCACCAGCTCGATCGAGAAGACCTTCGGCAGCAAACTGAAGGGCTCTTACGTCCGCATTGAGTTCGCGCAGGATACTGACGGCTTCTGGCTTGAGCCGCACACCGATCTCGGCGTCAAGATGTTCACGTTCCTGCTCTACATCTCAAAAGACCCGAGCCACCACGATCTAGGCACCGACATCTACGGCAACGACAAAGCGTGGGCTGCCCGCTCGCCGTTCAAATCCAACGCGGCGATGATCTTTGTTCCAGGCGGCGACACTTATCACGGCTTTGAAGCCCGTAAAATCGAAGGCGTGCGCAAATCCCTGGTCATCAACTATGTGACCAACGAGTGGAAGGCACGCGAGCAGTTGGCTTATCCGGATACCCCGATCCCGGCTTAGCGGCGCGGCGGCGTTAGCGAAACAGCTCGATGTCAATTTCTAGACCAAGCGATTTCCAAATGCGGTCGGCGGTCAACACGGGCAATTGCTGATGCAGTGCTAGGGCAAGGCAGCAGCAATCAGCCAGACCTAGTCCTGCAGCTCGCGCATGTTCACGAATTTCCGCGGCTATCGTGGCCTGCTCCTGGTCGAATGCAACAACATTGATCCCGAGTTCTGCAATGCGTGGCGCAGCTTCCCGCGGTGCAATTTGCTGACGCAGCAGCCGTGCCAGGACTTCGCTAAAATTGACAGATGAGATCAGTGAGCCGTTCAACCGCTCAGTTATTTTTTCGTGTCCGGCTTCCTTGAGCAGCAAAGCGAGCAGAGCGGACGCGTCAATAACGATCACAGTTTGCACTGCTTAACGAGCTGCTCAATGTGAGCGATCGTCCAACCGGCTTCGGCGGCAATCCGGGAGAATTCACCACGGAAGAGCTCTTTTGGATGGATACCATCATCGATTGCTTCCCGGATGGCAGCGCGGCGACGGTCCCTGAGAAACGTATCGACAGTATCTCCAGCTTTGACCTTGGTCTTCTTTTTCGCCGACCGTGCCACCCAATCCTGGATCTGGGCTACAGCGTTCGGCAAATTGTTCACGGATGGGGCATTGATTGCTCCGGCGATGATGGCGCGCGCCTCTGCTTCCATACTGCGGCCATTGCTTGAGGCACGCACGCGCAGCCTGGTGCGGATGTCGTCGGGTAAATTGCGGATCGTCAGAGTTGCCATAATCGCAATGTAAGCATTGCTAGCATTGCTGTCAATATATGGATTTTTGGACGTTTTGACCTTGGCCGATAAGCGACATTGAGTGCCCCTGGGCAATCAGCTAGAAACGCCCAAAATCCCATAGCACTTAACACAAGAGGCGCCGGTTATGGCTGCAGCCCATCAGTACGTTTACCACATGCACAAGCTGTCCAAGGCCTATCCGGGCGGCAAGCAGGTGCTGAAGGATATTTCGCTGTCATTTCTGCCGGGTGCGAAAATCGGCGTCGTCGGTTTGAACGGTTCAGGCAAATCGACGCTTCTGAAAATCATGGCCGGTACCGTTGACGATTTCATCGGCGAAGCCAAACCCGCAGATGGCATTCGCGTTGGCTATCTGGCGCAAGAGCCGAAACTTGATGAGACAAAAGACGTGCTGGGCAACGCCATGGAGGGCGTCGCTGAAAAGAAAGCCATCCTCGATCGTTACAACGAGATCGCGTCCAACTACACGGACGAGACGGCGGATGAAATGACGTCGCTGCAAGATCAGATTGACGCGCAGAATTTGTGGGACTTGGATACACAAGTCGAGCAGGCCCTTGATGCGCTGCGCTGCCCGCCGGGAAACTCGTCTGTCGCTAAACTGTCAGGCGGCGAAAAACGCCGGGTGGCGTTGACGCGCTTGCTGCTGTCGAAGCCCGACATTCTGTTGCTCGACGAGCCGACCAACCACTTGGACGCCGAAAGCGTTGCTTGGCTTGAGCGTTTTCTCAAGGAGTACACTGGCTGCGTTATTCTGGTGACGCATGACCGCTACTTTCTCGACAATCTGACCGAGTGGACACTCGAGTTGGATCGCGGCCAGGGCGTCCCCTACAAAGGCAACTATTCAAGCTGGCTGGAACAGAAAGCCAAGCGCGAAGCCGTCGAGAAGGCGCAGGAGGAGGGCAAACAGAAAACGCTGTCGCGTGAGCTCGAATGGATCCGGGCGTCACCAAAGGCGCGCCAAGCTAAATCGAAAGCCCGCGTTACAGCCTACGACAAACTTGTCGAAGAGGCCGGCCGAGAAGAAACCGGCAAAGCAACATTCTCGATCGCAACCGGGCCGCGCCTCGGCGGCGTGGTCATTGAAGTCGAGGGCTTGTCGAAGTCGTTTGGCGACAGCCTTTTGATCGATGATCTGTCGTTCAAATTGCCACCCGGCGGCATCGTCGGCGTCATCGGGCCGAACGGCGCCGGTAAGACAACGCTGTTCAAGATGCTGACGGGTGCAGAAAAACCCGACAAGGGCACGGTCCGCTTGGGCGATACCGTCAAGATCGCTTACGTCGATCAATCGCGCGGGCATCTTGATGATAAAAAGACCGTCTGGGAGGAAATCTCCGGCGGCAACGACATCATGCTGCTCGGCGGCAAAAAGGAAATTCCAAGCCGCGCCTATTGCGGCTGGTTCAACTTCAAAGGCGCCGACCAGCAAAAGAAAGTTGGGCTTCTATCCGGCGGCGAACGCAACCGCGTGCACTTGGCGAAGCTCTTGAAAGAGGGCGGCAACCTCTTGCTGCTCGACGAACCGACCAACGACCTCGACACCGAAACGCTTGGTGCGCTGGAAGCCGCCCTTGAAGATTTCCCCGGCTGCGCCGTCGTCATTTCGCATGACCGCTTTTTCCTCGACCGCCTCGCTACGCACATTCTGGCGTTTGAAGGCGACAGTCACGTCGAATGGTTCGAAGGCAACTTCGCCGAGTACGAAGAAGACAAAAAACGCCGCCTCGGTGATCAAGCCGTCGAGCCACACCGGATCAAGTTCAAGCGGTTTGAGCGGTAGGGGCAGTCGTTCGACTAGGAGTGTTAGACAATGCGCTGTGACTCAATTTACAAAAGGATGAAGGTATTTCTGGTCACTTTTACGAGTTTTTGCGGATTGGCTACGACGGTGATGGCGTGGCAAATCGACGGGTATCATTCAGGTATGACATTTGATGAAGTGACTCTCAAGCTTAAGGCAGCAGGAATTGATGATCTTGTGAGCTCTCCACTCGTAGGACATCGAGCGGTGACAATATTGCAGTCTCGCCATCAAAAGAATGGGTCCCATTTCACGTTTTGTGAAGACAGGTTGTTCGAAATTTCGAAAGACTTTGACGGTGGGTTGCTTGAATTTGCTCAGGAGGTTGGGATCGAGTCTAGTAAACGGGGGCTCGCCGCGACTGAGGTTCTAAAAAACGGAAATTTAGCGGCCAATGTAATTTCCAAGTGGTATGACAAGGAAGAATATTTTGAAATGATACTCGAGTCGGAATTGAAGTCCGACCTTACACAGCAGCTTTCATATGCAAAGTCGTATGGTGACAACTCGATCAAGAATGATTGCTACAAAACTGACAAGAAGTAACTTCGTTCAGCATTTTGCCGCCGTATCTCGCTCGCGGCAAAGTGGATCCCGGGCATAAAGCCCGGGATGACATTCACCCCTACCTCCTCCGCTTTTCGCCGCTCCGCTCCAGCGCATCAACGCAGCGTGGCGACAGCTGGTGAGCGATGCCTATCATGCAGGCGCGCAAGGCCGGCGTATCGACCCTATAGTCGGGACAGAAATTCTTATAGTCCGCCTTGCAGGCCTGTTTAACGTATTCCGGCACGGCGAAAGCCTGTCCGGCCAAGCCGAAGACCATGGCGCAACAGGTTGCTGCGATGAGTCTCACGCGCAGCGAACGTTCGGTCTTATTCATCATACACTCCAACACCGTCAAAAACCGGCAAATGCGGTCCTAGCGCATGACGAGGGCCATACTCCGGGTTGGAGATGGGCCCTGCGTCCAATATGTCAATCCGCGCTGATTAGCCCTTGCCGCCAACTTTCGGCAACTTGCTGACTTCGTCCGATGTCATCGACAGCTTCACCTTGTCGCCGCCGCTGGCGATCTTAGCCCCAGGGATCGCAACGATTGTGCCTGTGAGGCCGGCTGCGCCCGAGGTGTTGACGTGAATTTCAGTGATCTCGCCGTTGGGACCTGAGCTGACGCGGTTGACCTTGCCGACTTCCTTGCCGTCAGCGCCCACAACCGTCGCGCCGATCGTCAGCGCGCCGTTGACGGGTGCTGCCGCTGGTGCCGCTGCAGATTTCTGCGGTGCTGCGGCGGGTGCAACAGGTGCCATCATCGGCTTGGCTGCGGGTTCAGCTGGCTTGGCTTCTGCCGGCTTGGCAGGTGCGGCTTCTGCCGGTGCGGCTGCTGCGTCGTCGGTCGCAGGTGCTGCGTCAGCAGCGGCGGCATCGGGATCAGCTGGTGCAGCTTCGGCCTTGGCGGGCGCAGCGGCATCAGCTGCAAAAGACGGAAGTGTGCTCAAACCGACGACAGCGGCAAATACAGTGGCAGTGCCTGCCGCCGTCAGGAATTTCAATTTCGACATCATGGCCTCCATTACTGTCTCAAAGGATGTGTTCAACATTCAACCCGGACAAATCCAAACTATGGTCTCGCGACTCGTCCACGCCGGCGCGGTGTTCGCCTCATAAGCAGGCAGCTTCGTGGCAGCGCGGCAGGATTGAAGTGCGTCGTGACGTCCCGCCGACCTTCACGATGTCGTGCGATCAAATGCTCGAAAAGATAGATGACTGCGCGCGCCGCCTTCCAAACCAGTTCAAGCCAACGGGCCGCATCTGTTGACACGGCCCGCTGCGTTTTTTTGCTACCTTGAAAGCTGGAAACAGAACTCTGACCGGGGTCGGAGCTAGCCTTTCTTCTCAGCCATCGCCGGCAGCTTGCCGATTTCGGCAGCGGTCATTGCGATCTGAACGGTCTGACCACCTTTCGAAATCTTGCCGCCTGGGACGACGACGATTTTTCCGCCGAAGCCGAGAACTCCGCCGGTCTTGACGTGGATTTCTTCCACCTTGCCGCCCGGATCGGCTTTGACGCCTTTGACTTCGCCGACCTTCTGGCCATCAGACCCGAACACTGCGGCACCCACCGTCACGTCTTTAATGGTCGAAGCTCCTGAGGCTGAACTTGCTGCATCGGCACTTTTACCAACTGGCGCCGCTGTTGATCCTGACGTGGCGGATGGGGTAGCGGACGGGGTCGTAGATTTCGCCGCTGGCCCGGCATCGATGTCATCTGCTGAGAGAGGCGGTGCCACCTTGATAGCTCCGGGTGCGGTCTGCGGCGCCGTCTGGGGCGAAGGCGCCGGAGACTGCGCGTGTGCCGCAATGGCCATCAGCGGTGGCACGGACGCCAAAACGGCGGCCAGACCGACAGTACGAAAGGTATGACGAGTATTCATAAGTAAAACTCCTTTGCTTCCTCGTGAGCCAGCGAACGCCCAGACTGTCGTCTTCAGGTGCCGCGCAAGCCCGTGGTAAACATGGGCTATGAATCTGATCTGACGAGGGAATTTGCTTCACGACTGCGCGAGTTACATTTGTCACGATGGCGTGACTGCCGCGTTCGTGCCACAATTCGTCCGCGTGCGGTTGAGCCGCATTGGGACGGATCGGCCACAACCGTGTGGTCCTGAAGTTGCCCGCTTACATAAAGCCTGACCCCAACCGTTAATTTGGCACGATTGCTGCTCCCAGCGGGATGATGCCGCGCGGTGCGCCGGCTCAATGCACATCCGGGAAGGGCAGAAGGCAGCGCAATGGCGAACATGACAGCTCTCGATATCGTCAAAGCCGCCTATGGCATCGGCTTCATCTGCGTCTTGATTGCAGAATTTTATCCGCGCGGCGTTGTTTCGAGACGCGCGGCGCTGGCATCGATCGCGCTGGTGATTGTTGGCGGCGCGGCTTGGTCGTATGCGGCGTTCTTAACGCGAACCCCCTGGCCGACGTTTGCCGCATACCATCGCGCCGCTCAAGACAGCGAAAACAGCAAAGGCGGCGGCGCAGTTATTTCAAATGACGACGAGGACAGCGAAGGCGACCTTGGTGATGATGGCGGCGACCATGCATCGCCTAGCAGCTCCACGGCTAACGGCAGAGATGGCGCAGGCCGGGCCGCGAATGGCGTATCGTCAGAAATCGATGGCACGGCCCTTCGCCGCAAACGCAAAATCGCCGGCGGTGCTGATCTGATTACCGATTGCGAGGACTGCCCGCCGCTGCTCACCGTTCCGGCCGGCACAGCCATGATTGGTGCCAAAGAAAACGATCCCGGCGCAATGGCTGCTGAATTGCCATCCGTGGCGGTGCGCTTCTGGCCGGGGTTCATGATCGGCGCTGATCCGGTCGCGGCAGTGTCATTCCGCAATTTCCAAATCGACACCAACAGGCATCCGGCACGATGCGGCGCACGAACTGCCGATCTGACGCCGCCGGTTCTGCGCGACGACGCCATCGCTTCGTTGACGTCGGCAACGTGCGTCACGCCAGGAGACGCCGATGCCTACGTCAATTGGCTGACCGCCAAAACCGGCAAGCGGTTTCGCTTGGCAACGGCGGCGGAATGGGAATACGCGGCTCAAGTTCTGCCGGCGCCCGGCTTAGCAATCGGCGGCGTCGCCGAAATTGTCGCCGACTGCTGGCACGAACGGGTGCCGTTGCAGGGGATGGAGCGCATTGCGTCGGCGACCGACAGCGGGATTTGCGGCGGACGGATGCTTAAAGGTGCCGGGCCGTTCGAGGATGCCCACTGGCACCGCTTCAGCGCGCGGCGTCACATCGGCGCCACTGACACCGGCGGATCGATCGGCTTTCGCGTCATGAGGTCCTACGACGGGGTCCGCTAGCCAGCAGGACGCAAAATCGCGCCATCCATTTCGCTTGCACTTCAATCTAAGCAATCGGCTCAGTGATTAAGCGCCACAACCAGTGCATGCGGGTTGTTGCCGTTCTCGGTAATCCACGTCTGGAACAGATTGTCCAAGAACGACGTCATCCAGAAACCGATCACCTGAGCGTCGCGCACCTTATAGCTCTGCCCCGAGCGCACGAGTTTCCAACGCACGTCATAGCCTTCGCCCGACCGTAGCGTGATGTGGCTATCGACGGTCGCGCCGCCCGCAGTTTCCGTGCTTTGTCCCGTGACGACGGCGCTGGCGATTGGGTACTTCGGGCCTTCCTTGGCGGCGTACCTGGAAATGAACGTGATCATACCGTTGTAGAACGCCGGGCGCTCATCTTTTGAGAGCGCTTTAGCGTGGGGTCCAAGGGCCGTGAGGCCGATCGGGGCGACATCCATGTGACGGCGCAACACGCCGCCATACGCCGACACCGATCCCGTGCGCTGCGCCACAATCAACTCGTTCTGGACGCGCTGCATGTACGTTGCGGGCGCTTCCGCATGAGCCGCCGAGGCTGTGAGCATCACCAGTGAGGCCAACAGGAGACGCGCCGAAAGGATGGGCAATCTGACAATGGCGGGCGCCACCGCTGCAAGGGCGGGCTGGAAAAATGCTTTGGCCGTTATCACGCGTTCAACTCCTTAAAGTGTCAAATCTCAATTCGATTGGCTCAGTTAGTATCAACAGAGCGCTCTGGAGGTTCCCACTGCGGGTGATTGTGCAACCTCAAGCGCCAGCTTTCAAGAGTGCCCGCTCACAGGCACCCAAATCTCGTCAAAACGATGCCCAATGTTCACGCCGGAACTGTTCGCCATGACAACGGGCGAGCCGGTGTTTCGAGGCTGCGGCGGCGGCCGTAAAGTTCCCGCGCCGGCATCTGTGGCAGCCGCAAAAGGCTTGTCATCCGGCTAATCTCGGCTTCGGGGATGTTATCCGCCGTCATCAGCAGCACAGACCGGGCAGCCTCGCTGTGCACCAAGATCAGCTCGTGGCGGGTGCCGGACAGTGAACTGCGGATATGATGGGCAACGCCTTTGTAGGACGCCAAGGGGGCCGACCACTGCGAGACGCCGCGGGCGCGCGTATCGGCAACAGTGACCTTATCAGGCGTGATTTCAACCGCCCGCTGCCACGTGAGGCGGTTAAACAACCCCTTCAATGGCCACGCGAAAAGCCCAATCCAGAAGGCCATAGCAATCGCCAGCTGAAAGCTGACAAGCGGTTGGTCCAGGATCATCTGGCGGATATCAGGGGATTGCAGGGCATAGCCCGCCAGCATCAGCTGCGGCGTCACGATCACGGCTGCCAACGTCGTCATCAAGCCCAAATGCAGGATGCCAGGGGCGCGGGCCGAACTTTGCTGGGAGTTGAGTGGAAAGCCGCTGGGACCACTCGTTATGTCAACGCATTCAAACGCTTCGGGCCGCATGTCACTCAGGTCCATTGCTGTACAACCACCACTGAGAGGCACGCTACGGCCGTATGGCTAATTCCAGGTTAAGCCGGCATTTGTTTTGGAACGGTTACGCTATTGACGGCAGGCCGTTTACAGTTGGCCGTGTGCAGCGGTGGATAAGCAACAAAGGCCCTTGACATATAAACATATCTTTATATGTCTACCGGATGCAGCAATCTGGCGAGCTCTCAACCGATGACCTGGTGACCGCATTGAAAGCTGCGGCCGAGCCAACGCGGCTGCGCATCCTTCTGCTCTTGGCCGCGGGCGAGCTGAATGTCAAAGATTTGACTGTCATTCTCGGACAAAGCCAGCCGCGCATCAGCCGGCATTTGAAACTGCTCTCTGAGGCAGGGCTTGTTGAGCGGTTCCGCGAGGGCAGCTGGGTTTATTTCCACATCTCCGACCGTTCCGCCGGAGGCCGTCTTGCACTTCGTCTCGTTGCCGACGTGTCCGCCACCGATGCAGCCGTGCGCCGCGACAACGACCGCGCCAACGCCTTAAAGCGTGAACGCGAGACAGCGGCGCAGGGCTTCTTTGAAAAACACGCCGCCGACTGGGATCGCATGCGCTCGCTGCATCTCTCGGAACGTGATGTCGAAGGTGCCATGCTGTCGGTCATGGGGCCGGGACCGTTCAACTTTCTCGTCGATCTGGGCACAGGCACGGGCCGCACCTTAGAGCTGTTCGCGCCGCGCTATCAACGCAGCCTCGGCATCGACGTCAACCAGTCGATGTTGACCTATGCCCGCGCCAAACTGGCCAATGCCGGCTTGAGCAACGCCCAAGTCCGCCACGGCAACATTTACGCGCTATCACTCGCCGACGGGCAGGCGGACGCGATTGTTATGCATCAGGTGTTGCACTTCTTGTCGGACCCCGCGCTCGCCATCCGCGAAGCCGCCCGCGTTCTGGCGCCGGGTGGCCGTTTGCTGATCGTTGATTTCGCCCCGCACGACCTTGAGTTTCTACGCGAGGCACAAGCCCACGAACGGCTCGGATTTTCCCATGCGCTCGTCGATCAGTGGCTGAGCGACGCCGGGTTGAAACCCAAGGTGGCGCGCGATCTGGCGGCCCCCCGCTCTGGTTCTGGTTCCAATTCTGGTGCTGACGGGGCGCAGCTTATCGTCTCGCTGTGGCTGGCTGAGAAACCCGTGGCGTCACGGGTCACATCACAGAAACAACCGAAATCACAAACCAATTTAGAGGAGGCGCGCTAATGGCTGAGCCCAAAGAAAAGAAAAGCCGCCTCTTGGGCGCGGGCGAAATTGGCGTCTCGTTCGAATTTTTTCCGCCGAAGACGGAAAAGATGGAGGAGCAGCTGTGGGCCTCGGTCAAGCGCCTGGCGCCGCTAGCCCCCGAGTTTGTTTCCGTAACCTACGGTGCTGGCGGTTCGACGCGTGAACGCACGCA
>JAYUCQ010000194.1:0-5022 GCA_043740265.1 Hyphomicrobium sp. | reverse complement strand
TCGCGCCAGGACGAGTTGCTCGACGCTGAATTTCAACCGGGCTCGGGCGCTTGGGCCGGCAATTTTGGTTTAGCGCTGACGCATCGCGCCGGGCCATGGTCCTTCGATGCCAACGTCATGTACGAGGTGAACGGCGAGGGCACCCAGAACACCGATCTCGGCAACATTTTTCTCTATAATTTTGCGGTGTCACACCGGCTCACGGCGCTCAGTTCGGGCGACCCAATGTTCAATGGTGGCCAAGCCCACCACGCAGGCGATGATGGCCACCACCACAACCGCGCTGAACACTCTACCCAGTCCGCCGCGCTCGATCTCGTGCTGGAAGTGAATGGTCAGTGGCACGAAAAACAATCGCAATCCGGACTGGCCGACGCCAACTCAGGCAGCCGTTCAATTTTTCTATCACCAGGATTGAGATTGACTGCAGGCAACATGTCAGCGTTCGCGTCGGTCGGAATTCCGGTATTGAATGAGTTCAATGGCATTCAGCCAGACAACGATTGGCGGATGACAAGCGGCATTCTGATTGGCTTTTGACATGTGCCAGAGATCACGTGCGCAAAGATTCCACCGCCAAGCGGATCAGATCTGCAGTGCGCTCGACCCCGAGTTTGACTTTCATCTGGCTGCAAATATTGGCGACGGTCTTGTAGGCGAGGCCCAAAGTTTCCGAAATCGCGGTCAAGCTTTTGCCTTGTCCGAGTAGACGCAAAATCTCGACCTCGCGAATGGTAAGCTGTTGCAGCGGGTCGTCTTGCGAGATCTGGCTAACGGCGACGCGCGACGCCAGATCGCGATCGATATACTGGCCGCCGGCTGAAACCTTGGTAACCGCTGCGATCAATTCATCAACCGGCGCGCTCTTGCAGACATAGCCCCGGGCGCCCGCCCGCAGCGCGCGCACAGCATAGACCGGCTCGGCGTGCATCGAAAAAATCAGAACCTTGGCAGCGGCGTCGACAGCTAAAACGCGGCGCAGGAATTCCAGGCCGCCAATGCGCTCCAAGTTGATGTCAAGCAAGACGAGATCGGGCGTTTCGGCTTTATAAACTTCAATTGCGCTCTCGACGTCTGAGGCTTCCAGAACCGTCAATTCGAAATGCATCGATAACAGCCGGCGGACACCTTCGCGCACAACGGCATGATCATCGACCAGCAGAACTTTCATGACATCCGGCCCTCATGCCCGGCGGGCAGGTGCTCTTGTGCGAGACCGGATTTCGGTAATGGAATTTCAGCGCTTACCGTCACACCACGATCGGGCGCATTGTCGTGCACTGAAATTGCGCCATTGAGAGCGGCGATCCGTTCGCGCATGCCCGCCAGCCCAAAACCTTTCGGCCCATCTTGCAGCCCTAAACCGGTTCCATTGTCGCTGATCGAGATCCGCAACGTGTCTTGGGCAGTTCTATTCGCACTCAGCTGCACGCGCGCCGGGTTGCCGTGGCGGACGGCATTGCTCAACCCCTCCTGCATCATGCGGTATGCGGCCTCGTCGAGCTTGGTGCCGAAACTTTCGCGCGCGATGTCGGCTTCGATCACAAGTTCCGGCCGCCGCGTGCGCCAAAAAGCGATCAACTGGTCAACGGCGGCGGCGAGCCCGAGATCGAGCAACATCGCTGGCCGCAGCCGGCTTAAAATGGATCGCAAATGCCTTTGCATATGAGCCACCGACTGCCGGATGGCATCAGAGCGTTCAACGACTTCTGCTTTGCTGCCGCGATCGAGGAACTGCGGGATCGTGGCGGCGTCGACGTCGACCGCAAACAGAAACGGGCCGATCTCGTCGTGAAGGTCGCGCGCGATGTCGGCGCGCTCCTCTTCTTGCACCGTCGATAATTGCTCATTAAGCCTGCCATTTTGCTGCTCGGCATCGGACAGCTTCAGGGCCATGCGGTTGAACTCTTTATAGATCGCGGCCAGTTCGGCTGGTCCCGTCTCTGAGACGTGGGCGGCATAGTCGCCGCGCCCGACGCGCGCCAAGGCGGCGGACAGGTCTTCGAGCGGCCGCAGAGCCTTGCCGACTGACCAGTAAACCAGTGCCAGAACCACACCGAAGAACCCTGAGATGAGCATGAACTTCAGCGTCGCATCTTCCCAGACTTCGGCGACCTCGTTGAGAGGATCTGTTTCAAGTTTGATCGATCCTAATTCTGCGAGTTTGCCTGACAGCGCGATGACAAGATCGCGGCGCGGGCCCGCCAACAATTGCGACAGCCAGGGCGGAGCCGGTTCGGCCGGTGGCCGCACACGAGACGACAATGCCAATTCGCCCGAGGTTTTGATCAGGCTGGCGCGGATATGGCGCTCGTCATCGAAGGAGCCGATAAAAAGGGCGAGCTGCCGCTGCGGATTGGCAACTTCGCCGAGCGTTACAATGGCGTCGCGGACCGTGCTTTCGCCTGCAGCAATCGCCGACGTCATCTCGATGTCGACCTTGCGAACGGCTTGCCAATACGTCAACAGGCTGCCAACGGCGAGGCTCAGCAGTAGCACCAATGCGATGAGCGACATCAATCGGCGGCGCAGCGGCATCGCAAACTCAATTGCCATTTGTAATAGTATCACTGTGTGCTGAGAGATTGCTCGTCGTCAAGAGCAGTACTGAACGGTGCTTTTTTGTTTACAGCAATCGGTGCCCTGTATTCCACAGAAGAGCATAAATTCTAGCGGATTTCGCGCGTAGTAAATGCCCTCGAGACGTGCAACTGTCACAATCCGTACCCTGTCTTGTTGCACACAATTTTCTGTCGCGAGACTTATATGCCCGACCGGCGTAACAACAAACCTAGAAACGCCGCCGATTCATCGAGTGGTTCTGGTGCGCCGCCGGTCAACGAACGCACGCTCGAACAATCGATCGGTCTGCAAGTCCGGCATCACCGCAAGTCGGCTGGTTTGACAGTCGCTGAATTGGCAGAAGCCAGCGATATATCGTCCGGCATGCTGTCTAAAATCGAGAACGGCCAAATCTCGCCCTCCCTCAATAGTCTGCAGACTTTGGCGGCCAGCCTTAACATTCCCATCCCCGTGCTTTTTTCCGCCTTCGAGCAAAGCCGGGATTGCTCTTATGTGCGCGCGAGCGAAACCGTCACCCTTCGCCGGCGTGGCACGAAGGCGGGTCATCAGTACCAGTTGCTGGGGCACTCTCTGAAGGGCGACGTGGTGGTCGAACCTTATCTCATCACGCTAGCTAAGGATGCGCTGCCGCATACAGCATTTCAACACGAAGGAGTCGAGTTCATCTACATGCTGACGGGCGAGGTGGACTATATGCACGCCGACCGCAGCTACCGGCTCAAACCCGGTGACGCCATATTATTCGATAGCGCCGCGCCGCACGGTCCGGAAAAGTTAATCAAAACTCCAATGACTTATCTTTCCATCATCATCTACCCCCGTCGCTGATAAACCTCGGCGTTGAGGTGTGACGGCCCGTGCCGGACAGGCAGGGCGAACAATCTAGCCGCCTTCGCGCAGCTGCCATTGACCTGCCGCACGGGCCATGCACTACAAATGCCGCGCTGCGCCTAGCCAAAATCCTTTCCTTCATGGCAGCCGCTAGAACATGGACGCCTCCGAAAGCGATGACCGTCGAACCTGCAATCACCGCGCAAGTTTCTCCACAGTTGGAGCGAGACCGGGCATCCGGCCAGCTCTCTCCGCGCGTGTCCTGGGGGCTTATCGCCGTCGTTGGTTTCGGACTTGGATACTATCATTGGCGTTACGAGGGCTGGCGCGAGACCATCGCTTTTGCAAGCGCAATCACCCTAGCTCTCGTGTCAGGGCTGACGTTCTTGAGCAGGCGGCTGCTTTTTTCAATCGGCATTGTCGCTGCAATCGTCGCGATGATTGTCGTCGCGTCAGACGTCAAGCGGCGCTACATCGAAATGGTGCTGCACGCCTACGATATCGTCTTCTATCTGACGTCTGCCACAACGCTGAGCTTCTTGTGGGTCGATCATAAAGTCTACTTGCTGGCGATCGTAGGATCGTTCTTCGCCACGGCCGTTCTTGGCTATTATCTTTTCAAGGCCGATCCAACGCGCGTGTCTCGTACACTCAGCCTCGCGGCCACCCTGCTGTGCGCGAGCGTTGCGATTTGGGCTTCCAGTGCCAAAGGTGAGCGGCGTAACACGCTCTTTTTCTGGGACAACCTTTATCTATCGTCGTTTTATTCATCGTGGTCTGAAACGTTCGAAACGCTTATGCAAGGCCAATTGCTCGAAGCGGCAAAAACACAAACGAAACCACCTTTCACGATCCCGGCCAGTTGCAATTGGAACGAGCGCCCGCCGCACATCATCCTCATCCATCAGGAGAGCGTTTTTCCGCCGTCGAATTTTCCATCGCTCAAGTATGATGCGAGCCTCGACCCGTTTTTCAAGTCGTTCGACGGCAAGCTTCATCCCTTGCGCGTCGAGACCTACGGCGGCGCCTCGTGGCTGACCGAGTTCTCGGTTCTGGCTGGCGTCTCAACGTTTTCCTTCGGTGGCATGCGCACGTTCGTGCAATCTCTCATGCAGGGAAAAATTCACGATACGCTGCCTCAGGCCCTGATGCGGTGCGGCTATCAGAATTCCGTATTCTATCCGGTGCCGAAAGATTTCGTCGGCAACGGGCGCTTTTACTCAGCCGTCGGGATGCCTGACATCTTCGATTTTAAAGCGCAAGGCGCCAAGCGCTACAACGAGCGTGACAGCTTCTATTACGGCAACGTGCTGTCGATGATGGAGAAGCAGCTCGCGACGTCGCAAAAGCCGATCTTCACATTTGTCATCACCTCGGCGACGCATCTGCCGTACCAGTTCACCTATGAGCCAGACGTCCAAGTTGCTGGCGGCGGACCGGGCACCGATCCGGAGATGAACGAATTTTTGCGGCGTCTCGGCATGGCAAAAATGGATTACGACGCGTTTCGATCTGAACTCAGCCGGCGCTTTCCGCAAGAGCGGTTTCTCATCGTGCAGTATGGCGACCATCAGCCGGTCGCGACCCGCACGCTGCTGGGCTTTGATC
>JAYUCQ010000193.1:0-5035 GCA_043740265.1 Hyphomicrobium sp. | reverse complement strand
CTCCGATCTGATGGAACTGATCGGCCGCCTTGGCTTGCCGGACGTTGCAGAGGCCGCAGAGTAAGTCTCCAGTTCTGAAGTGGCGAATTAGGTTGTTTCGGATGGCCGGTGAACTCCGGCGCATCATCGCAACGCAGCATCGATTTCATTAGATTTGAATTAAATTGTGCGCTATTTAGTTGCGCGCTATCTAACTGTCGGCAGATAACAAACCCAAATCATTTGCCGCCGGCAGATTCATAGTGCAGCCGCCCCATTATTGGCCAGAGCGCAGGGATTTTCAAAAAAGAAAAAGGCGATCCCACGCAGTAACTCTCGCAGAACCGCCGAATAATAATCTTGCCACGCACGTGGAAAAATTAGTCTTGGAGGAGACGGAAATGGCTAAAACAACTTGGGTAGCATCACTCGTCACAGCTGCAGCTCTGGCTTTCGCTGTAGCCGGAATTCCGGCAAGTGCCGAAGAGGCCGCAAAGCCAGCCGCCGCAGCTCCCGCTGCTGAAAAAACTCTGTATGAACGTATTGGCGGCTACAAGGCCGTTGCCGCTGCGTCTGACGATCTTGTTGATCGCATCTATGTCAACGCCACGTTGAATAAGAACCCAGCACTCAAGGCCGTCCACGATCTCAATGAACGCGCTGCCTTCAAGCTCATTCTCTCGACGTGGGTTATGGAAAACACCGGCGGTCCTAAGGTCTATTTTGGCCGGGACATGAAAATGGCTCATGCCCACCTTTCAATCACAAATCGCGAATTCGACGTGATCCTGCATGAATGCAAGGAGACCTTCAATAAATTGGGGGTTCCTGAAAAGGAAACAGGAGAGCTGATGGCCGGCCTCGAAGCTCAACGCGAGAAAGTCGTGACCGTGGCCGCAAAGTAAACGAGACGGCATCGGTACGGTGGCGCTTCGGTGAGAAGTGTCACCGTTTCCAATGAAGCTCCGCCGGTGGCTCTCAAAGCGGGCTTTATTGTCAGAGATCAAAGGCTGCTACGGGTTCCCGGCTTAGAGATATGCTCTACCGCACCGCAAAACGGCCAAATCCGCCGGGCATAAACCTAAGGGTTAAACCGTTGTATTATACGCGCGACGAAAGGGCACTGGTCGAGCGCTGAAAGTCGAGCGATAAGGCTCGGTAAAACTAAGCCTTTCGTGCCTTGGGAGTGAAGCCGTTTCATGACCTACGAGACAAAGCTCGGCGACGCCCTGGACGCGGTGAAGCGCGAAGGCCGCTATCGTGTATTTGCAGACGTGAAGCGCCGCCGGGGACTGTTCCCGAAAGCTGACGTTGTGCAGGGTGGCAACTCGCGGCCGATTACCGTTTGGTGCTCCAACGATTATTTGGGCATGGGCCAGCACCCGAAAGTGGTCGCGGCGATGCACGACGCCATCGATCTCGCCGGTGCCGGCTCAGGCGGCACGCGCAATATTTCCGGCACAACGCATTATCACGTCGAACTTGAAGACGAGCTCGCAGATCTGCACGGCAAGGAAGCCGCACTGCTCTTTACGTCAGCTTTCGTCGCCAACGAGGCTGCAATTTCGACACTCGTTCAATTGCTGCCCGGCTGCGTTGTGTACTCGGACGAGAAAAATCATGCGTCGATGATTGCCGGCATCCGCAACGGCCGCGGTCCGAAGCAGATTTTCCTGCACAATGATATCGGCGATCTTGAAGCCAAGCTGCAATCGGTGCCGTTGTCGACGCCAAAGATCATCGCGTTCGAAAGCGTTTACTCGATGGACGGTCACGTGGCGCCCATTGCGGCGATCTGTGATCTCGCAAAAAAATATAACGCGCTGACCTATCTTGATGAAGTCCACGCTGTAGGCGTGTACGGTTCTCGCGGCGGCGGTATTGCCGAGCGTGATGGCGTCATGGACCTTGTCGACATCATCAATGGCACACTGGCCAAGGGCTTTGGCGTTATGGGCGGTTATATTGCCGCGTCGCGCACGTTGTGTGACGCCGTCCGATCCTACGCGCCTGGTTTCATTTTTACGACCTCTCTGGCACCGGTGATCGCAGCGGGTGCGCTCGCGTCGATCCGGCATTTGAAGACGAGCGGCGTTGAGCGCGAAAAACATCAGGAACGGGCCCGTACATTGAAGCGCCGGCTGATGGCCGCTGACTTGCCCGTGATATCGGGGCCGAGCCATATTGTGCCGGTCCTGGTCTCCGATCCCGTGCGCTGCAAGGCACTATCGGACGTCCTGCTAAACCTCCATGGTATTTACGTGCAGCCGATCAACTACCCGACGGTCCCGCGCGGCACGGAGCGGTTGCGGTTGACGCCGTCGCCGCAGCACACCGACGCCGATATGGACCACCTGGTCGAAGCCATGACGGAGCTCTGGTCGCAGTGCCCGTTGACGCTCATGCAGAGCCTCCAGCAAGCTGCCGAGTAAGGCAAGTGATCGGGCGCTGGCGGCATTGCGTAACCCCGCAACAGGGTGGGGCGCCGCGCCGTTTTTACGCGGTTCCGGCTACCCCATCGGGTGTTGAGCCGGCGGCTTAGCCATCCTACTATCGTCCTAAGTTCGAACGGGCTCGAGACGGCATCCTGTCTCTCGTTCCTGCGTCCGAAGCATTCAAAAAACCAGAGGGAACGACCCATGTCGACCGCACCGGCCGTTGCTAACACGACAACATCGCGCTTTTTCAAGTCACATCTCTCGGAAACCGATTCTGAGGTATTCAGCGCCATCCAGAAAGAATTTGGCCGCCAGCAGCATGAGATCGAACTCATTGCCTCTGAAAACATCGTCTCGCAGGCTGTGCTCGATGCCGCTGGGTCAGTCCTGACGAACAAGTACGCTGAAGGTTATCCCGGCAAGCGCTACTACGGCGGCTGTCAGTACGTCGATATTGCCGAAACGCTGGCGATCGATCGCGCCAAGCAGTTGTTCGGTTGCGGCTTCGCCAACGTCCAGCCGAACTCGGGTTCACAGGCAAACCAGGGCGTTTTCCAAGCACTCATTCAGCCGGGCGATACAATTCTTGGATTGTCGCTAGCTGCTGGCGGTCACTTGACCCATGGCGCGCCCGTCAATCAGTCGGGCAAGTGGTTCAAGGCCGTCCACTACATGGTCAAGCCAGATACGCACCTGATCGACATGGACGAAGTTCGCAAGCTGGCGATGGAGCACAAGCCGAAATTGATCATCGCTGGCGGTTCTGCCTATCCGCGTAAGATCGACTTTGCCGCATTCCGCAAGATCGCGGACGAAGTTGGCGCCTACTTCCTCGTCGATATGGCGCACTTTGCCGGTCTCGTTGCGGCCGGCATGTACCCAAGCCCGTTCCCGCATTGCCACGTTGCCACGACGACGACCCATAAGACACTCCGCGGCCCGCGCGGCGGCATGATTTTGACGAACGACGAAGACTTGGCGAAGAAATTCAATTCGGCGATCTTCCCTGGTATCCAGGGCGGCCCGCTGATGCACGTTATCGCCGCCAAGGCTGTCGCGTTTGGTGAAGCCTTGAAGCCCGACTTCAAAGTCTACATCAAGAACGTCATGGATAACGCGAAGGCGATGGGCGAGACGCTCGTATCAAATGGGTTCGCGCTTGTGTCGGGTGGCACCGATACGCACTTGATCTTAGTCGATCTGCGTCCGAAAAACTTGACCGGCAACATTGCCGAGAAGGCACTCGGCCGCGCCAACATCACCTGCAACAAGAACGGCATTCCTTTCGATCCGGCAAAACCGATGGTCACATCGGGCATTCGCCTGGGTTCGCCGGCGGCGACGACACGCGGGTTCGGTGTTGCCGAATTCCAGGAAGTCGGCCGCTTGATCACGGAAGTGCTGGATGGTTTGGCCAAGAATGGCGAAACCGGCAACGGCGCTGTCGAGGCAGCCGTCAAAGCCAAAGCCGAAGCGCTCTGCGCCCGGTTCCCGATTTACGCTTAAAACGTCATCCTCAACCCGCGTGCGGCCCTTAGAGCCGCATCGCGGGTTGGGGATCCAGCACCATGCTTTCTAACGCCTATTTGAATATCGAGCCTTCGGCGCTTCTTACGCTGGATCCCCGCCGAATTCGGGCTGAAAAAGCCCTCACTCGGCGAGGATGACGAAGTGTTCTAATGTAAAAGCGCTGGGGATGATTCCCCGGCGCTTTTTTGCTTTTGGAGTGATTTGATGCGCTGCCCGTTTTGCGGAAGCGAAAATAGCCAGGTGAAGGACAGCCGGCCGTCGGATGAAAATTCGGCGATCCGGCGGCGGCGCATTTGTTCCGATTGCGGTGGGCGGTTCACGACGTTTGAACGCGTGCAGTTGCGCGATCTGATTGTGGTCAAGAAATCCGGGCGCAAGGTGCCGTTCAACCGCGACAAGCTTTCTCGCTCGATCGAGGTGGCGTTGCGCAAGCGCCCGATCGAGCCGGAGCGGATTGAACGCCTCGTCACGGGCCTCGTGCGGCAGCTGGAAAGCTCAGGAGAAACCGAGATCACTTCGGCAGAAATCGGTGAACTTGTGATCGCCGCTCTGCGCGAACTCGACCCCGTTGCCTATGTGCGCTTCGCCTCCGTTTACCGCGATTTCAGAGATACTGCCGATTTCCAAGCGGTGCTGCGAGAACTGGCGAGCGACGTCGCCGAACGGCGCGAACATAGCGACGCATTTGATTCCGATGATCGCGGCGCAGATGAGAAGAAGACCTAAGCCGCATGCCGCAGAGCGACCGTGCCAGCTTTGACGCTCAGATGATGGCCATTGCGTTGCGCATGGCGCAGCGCGGCTTGGGCGCGACATGGCCAAACCCTGCGGTGGGTGCCGTCATTGCCAATCCCGGAACTGGTGAAGTGATCGCACGCGCAACGACGGCGCGGGGTGGCAGGCCGCATGCTGAAACGCAAGCAATTGCGTCAGCCGGTGAGCGGACCCTAGGCGCGACGATTTATGTGACGCTGGAACCGTGCTCGCATCAGGGCCACACTGGTCCCTGTGCAGATGCGATTATCGCCAGCGGACTAAAGCGGGTTGTGGTTGCCATTGAAGACCCCGACCCGCGCGTTGCCGGACGT
>JAYUCQ010000192.1:0-2049 GCA_043740265.1 Hyphomicrobium sp. | reverse complement strand
CCGTGATGCCGACGACCATCAGCCCAATACCGAAATGTGCCAGCAGCGTGCCGTAACTCGACCTCGGCAGATTGACCGCACGGCGCACGACTTCATCGCGTCCGGCTGAACCGAGCTTAATGCGCCCCGCCCATTCCGTCAGCGCGCCCAGCATCACGAACACACCAAGCGCAATCCCAAACGGCGCCATCCACGGTCCGCGATGAAACATCGCATAACTCAAAACCGCCAGCGTCACCGCGACCGCTAACGCTGCCAATAGCCTTTGCCCCGCCCCCAGCAGATCGCCGCGCTTCCACGCCAGCAGCGGCCCGAACGGCATCACCGCAAGAAGCAGCAGCATCAATGGCCCGAATGTCATGTTGAAAAACGGCGGCCCGACGGAAATTTTGTCGCCGGTCGCGGCTTCGAGAACCAGCGGATACAAAGTGCCAATCAGCACGGTCGCCGCGCACGTCACCAGAAGGAGATTGTTCAACACCAGCGCGCCTTCGCGGCTGATGGGCTGAAACAGGCCGCCGACGCGCATGTCTTTGGCGCGAAGTGCGAACAGCGCCAAGCCGCCGCCGGTAAACAGCACCAAGATCGCGAGAATGAAAACGCCGCGCGCCGGATCAACGGCGAACGAGTGCACCGACGTCAGCACACCGGAGCGGACAATAAACGTCCCCATCAGCGACAGCGAGAACGTCAGGATCGCCAGCAAGACGGTCCAGACTTTCAGCGCCTCGCGCTTTTCCATCACCAGCGCTGAATGCAGCAGCGCGGTTCCAGCCAGCCACGGCATGAACGACGCGTTCTCAACCGGGTCCCAGAACCACCACCCACCCCAACCAAGCTCGTAGTAGGCCCACCACGACCCCATGGCGATGCCGATCGTCAGGAACATCCACGCCAGAAGCGTCCACGGCCTCACCCAGCGCGCCCACGCCGCATCAATACGGCCCTCAATCAAAGCCGCGATCGCAAACGAGAACGCAATCGAGAAGCCGACGTAGCCGGTATAAAGAAACGGCGGATGAAACGCCAACGCCGGGTCTTGCAAAATGGGGTTCAGGCCGCGGCCGTCGGCGGGCGCTGGATCAATCCGCGCGAACGGGTCCGACGTCAGCAGCATGAACAATAGAAACGCTAGCGCGATCGCGCCCTGCACCGAGAGCACGTTGGCTTTCAGAGTCGCTGGCAAGTTGTTGCCAAAGGCTGCAACGGCCGCACCGAAGATCGCCAAAATCAGCACCCACAGCAGCATCGAGCCCTCGTGATTGCCCCACACGCCCGCCATTTTGTAAATCAGCGGCTTGGTCGAATGCGAATTGGCAGCCACGTTGGCAACGGAAAAATCCGACGTCACATAGGCGTGCATCAGCGCCACGAACGCGATCAGCAGCAGAAACAATTGCGACACCGCCGCCGGTTCGCCAACGCGCATCATGCGGATATCCCGCGCCCGCGCCCCCCATGCCGGCACCACCGTCTGCAAGGCCGCGACAAGCAGCGCTAAGACCAGGGCGAAGTGTCCGAACTCAACAATCACAGGTCACGGCCTTTCGACTTACGGCGTCTTGCTCTCGGGATGGGCTGTGGCGCCGAGCTTGACGCCGCGGGCTTCGAGCGACTTCTTCACGTCCGGCGGCATGTAATTCTCGTCGTGCTTGGCCAAAACACTATCGGCTTTGAAGTGTCCCTGACCATCGAGCGTACCTTCGGCGACGACGCCCTGGCCTTCGCGAAACAAATCCGGCAACACACCGGTATACGTCACCGGGATGTCTTTCAGCGTATCGGTAACGGTGAACGACACCGTCGTCCCGTGTCCGCGCACGACCGAGTTCGCAGCGACCAGGCCACCCAAGCGGATACGTTCGCCCGCCGCAACATTCTTTTCGAGGATATCGCTCGGCGTGTGAAAAAAGACGACGTTGTCCTTCAACGCGAACATCACGAGGATTGCGGCGGCAGTCAGCGTCACCACCCCGCCGCCAATCAGTACCCCGCGCTTTTGTTTGCGTGTCATGGACCTCAACCGTTCAAACCTAAACGCTGCGCCAG
>JAYUCQ010000191.1:0-5051 GCA_043740265.1 Hyphomicrobium sp. | reverse complement strand
CCGGCGTGCGCCTGTTCGCGCTCAGCAAGCGGCGCAAGGAACTCTCTTGCGCAGAGCTGGTTATGGGTAAGCGTGAAACGGATGCGGCGCCAAACGCTTTGCGCGGAGCAGGTGGTTCACGGCTGACGCCGGCACAAGTTTCACGCGGCGTCATGCTGGCGGGCGACGTTGGCCGGGAATTGGCCAAGGAAATCAGTAAGCGCTGCAGCAAGACTTGATTGCGATAACAGATCTCTTAACTAGAGGCTTGACCTAGCGCGCCGTCCTCTGCTGGGTAACGCCGCCCTGTCATAGCCAAGGGCCCCAGAGAAAGTTACCCATGACCGTGCACGGATTTGTCGAACTCATCGTCAGCTTTGTGCGCGAGCATGAGACATGGGCGGCACCGATGACCTTTTTGGTCGCGTTCCTGGAGAGCTTCTGTTTTCTGTCGATCATCTGGCCGGGTACTGCAATCCTGGTTGCCGTATCCGGATTGATGGCGGCGGGTGGCGTCAGCCTTGAGGTACTCTGGCCCGCTATTCTGGCAGCTGGCGCCGGTGGCACGCTGGGCTATGCGGTGTCGTATTGGATCGGGCTTTACTACAAGAATGATATCGCGACGATCTGGCCGTTCAGCCGCAACCCGGCCCTCTTGGAACGCGGGCAGTCATTCTTTGACAGATGGGGCGCGATCGGCGTTTTTCTCGGCCACTTCTTTGGCCCAGTGCGCGCCATCATTCCGGTCGTAGCTGGCATGTATGCTTTGCCGCAATGGCAATTCCAACTCGCGAACGTTACATCGGCATTCTTGTGGGCCGCCGGCGTGATTGCGCCGAGTTACTTCGGTTTGCAGTATTTCTTGCGATAGAACGCTGCAAAGTTGCCTAGCCAGCGTTCGTGACGCAAGACCGGCAGCTTGCCAGAAGGTCCCGGTTCGCCTAGACGGGGGCAACATTTGGCTGCATTGGCGGCCGCCTCTGCAATCCAAGACCGCAACAAACCGGAATTCCGCTATGCCCAAGACATCGCTCAAAAACGTTCAAAAGCAGAAGAAGAAGGCCCGCCGCGCCATTCCGCGCGCCAAGGTGACGCGCATTCAGGGCAACACGACCGCTGTCCGTAAGCGCCTGAAGAAGAATGCCGGCAAGGCACGCGCCGCGAAGGCTGCGGGCTAACGCGGTTTGAGCGATCGGATCGCCTAGTCTCGCCGTAAACGGCAACTATGTATCCAAACGTGTCTGATGCTCTTGAGAGTTCCGGTCTCTATCCACCGTCGGTTCCCCCGGCAGCGCGGGCGCTGCCCTTGTCACTGTCGCTGCTGCGCTTTGTGCGCAATCCACTGCGCTCACTGCCACGTGCTGTCTACGATCAACCCATCGTCGCCTATGGGCGCAAGCGGCCGCTCGTTGCCTGGGTCACTGGCCCGGATCTGCTGGAACAAGTCCTCGTCAAGCGCACGGACCTGTTCGTCAAAACGCGGCTTGATAAGCGCGTGCTGCGTCCGCTCGTCGGCGAAGGCCTGCTGACCGCTGACGGCGGACACTGGCGCTGGCAGCGCAAGATGGCTAGCCCATTGTTCCGGCCCAACGACGTTCTTGCCTATGTGCCGGTTATCGTTGAAGCGGCGCACGAGCAAATTTCGCGCTGGCGGGCAAAGGGCCAGTCGCACGTCGCAGCCATAGACGTCGACATGAGCCACACGACGTTTGCTGTTATTGCGCGAACGATCCTCGCTGGTATCGATGAAACCGAAGCGGCTGGCATCCAGCGCACAGGGCACGCCTATATTGGTCCGATCATGTGGTCGGTTGCGGCCGCCCTGATGCTGGTACCGGAGCACTATTGGCATCCGGGCCGGAGCAAGATGCTGCGCGCGGCAAAAGAAGGCCGTGCCATCGTACAGAGGTTGCTCGACAAGCGCCGCGCCGCAGGAGCCGACGGCGACGATCTCATTTCGCGTATGCTAGCGGCTCGCAATCCTGAAACCGGCGCAGCGATGACCGACGAGCAGATCATCGACAATCTCGGAACATTCTTGCTTGCGGGACACGAGACGACGGCCAAGGCACTGACATGGACATTGTATCTGCTGGCGCGATCACCGCAATGGCAGGAGCGCGTTCGCTCCGAGGTCTATGCCGTGACTGGCGGCCGGGATGTGACCGCGGATGACATTCCAAAACTTGCGGTTACGCAGCGGGTTTTGAAAGAGGCCATGCGGCTCTATCCACCGGTTCCGGCTATGACGCGGGTCAATCTCGAAGCAACCGAGCTTGGTGGCATCGCGCTGCCGCAACCGGCTTTGATTGTCATTCCGGTGTTCGCGGTTCATCGTCATCACAAACTGTGGGACGACCCTGGCAAATTCGATCCCGACCGGTTTTTGCCCGAAAGCGAAGCCAAACATCAGCGCATGCAGTTCATGCCGTTTGGCGTTGGGCCGCGCGTTTGCATCGGCGCATCGTTCGCGATGATCGAAGCGACGGCAGTACTGGCAACGCTGATGCAGCACGCCCGCGTCTCGTGGGACGGACGGCACCTGCCGGAGCCGGTCAGCCGCGTGACGCTGCATCCCAAAGGCGGAATGCCTTTGGGCGTAACGATGCTTTAAGGCTTTCGCCACAAACACGCGCCGCGCACTGCGCCAACAGCGTTTTGCCCCACATCCTGAGAAAACGTTAAAATAGCGTTTCCAATTGTGCGTCCCAGCTGAGCGGACCTTCAAACTCTGTCTGTTATATTTTGTCGCATGTAAACGTACGGTCTCTGGGGAGAGGTCCATGACTTCGACAAAAGTAATCTATGCCATCGCGGCGATTGTGCCGTTTGGTTTTGTAGCACTCGCTCTTTTTGCTTGTGTGCATACGCTCCGGCAGCGCTCGCAACGCGCTGCTGCATTCAAATCACAGGCAACTTCAAATTTTGGCGGCAGCCGCAGCCACAGCAACACGCTCTGCCATCAAGGCCGTTGCATGTTCCTCCGATAGGGCCGAGACGATGCCGCCGTCCGTTGGGCAGCGTTCGTCTCGATCCATGACACCGGTGGACCCGACCGCCGCGCAGACGCGTGACCATACTGCAGGGTCAGCCGAGCGCTGGCCCCAGATGGCTGACAAGAAATAGCGGAACTTGGGGCTGCGCCGCGTCAACTCCTCGATTTTGCCGATCAGCGCCGGGCCGTGTTTGACGACGGCATTTTCCAACAGCCCTGCCGAAATGTAGGCGGCGTCCTGCGGCGTCTCGCAGGCGTCCATCGCGGCGACGATCAACGGCAACAAAAGATGCGGGTAATCCTGTTCAACCTCGTAGGCGCAGTCGGACGCCCAGGCGTTGGTATCACGCGCCGCCGCATCTAGATTTTCGCCGTCGCGCGCGAATGTCCGGCCATAGCGGACAACGCCGTTCGCGACTTTGGCAAAATCGAAGCTGCCGTCAGCCTTGCGGCACGGGTGACCTTGATCGCTATATTTGCAGTCCAGACAACTTGGCAGCTCCATGATGCCCCCGCGCCGGCGATTTAAATGCCGATCTTGCTCTTCAAAATATCGTTGACGGCGGCAGGGTTCGCCTTGCCACCGGTTTGCTTCATGACTTGGCCGACAAACCAGCCGAGCATCGATGGTTTCGCCCGTGCCTGCTCGACCTTATCTGGGTTGGCGGCGATAATTTCATCGACCGCCTTCCCAATCGCGCCCATATCCGTCACCTGCTTCATGCCGCGTTGTTCGACGATGGCGGCCGGATCTCCGCCTTCGGTCCACACGATCTCGAACAGGTCTTTGGCGATCTTACCCGAGATGGCGTTGGTCGAAATCAGATCGACGATCGAACCAAGCTGCGCCGCCGACATCGGACTATGCGCGATGTCGCCGCCTTCCTTGTTCAAGCGCCCGAACAATTCATTGATGACCCAATTCGCAGCAATTTTGCCATCTCGGCCTTTGGCGACGTCTTCAAAGAAGTTGGCAGATTCACGTTCAGCTACGAGCACATTGGCATCGTAAGCCGACAGCCCATAATCTTTGATAAAGCGGGCGCGCTTTTCGTCCGGCAACTCGGGCAGGTGCTGCTTCAAATCATCGACGTAGGCCTGCGTCAGCTCTAAAGGGAGCAAATCCGGATCAGGGAAATAACGGTAGTCGTGGGCCTCTTCCTTCGAGCGCATCGAGCGCGTCTCACCCTTCGCTGGATCAAACAGCCGCGTTTCCTGATCAATCTTGCCGCCTTCCTCGAGAATATCGATTTGCCTGCGGGCTTCGACCTCAATCGCTTGGCCGATGAACCGTATGGAATTGACGTTCTTGATTTCGCAGCGCGTGCCGAGTTTATCGCCGGGCTTTCTGACTGACACATTTACATCGGCGCGCAGGTTGCCCTTTTCCATGTCGCCATCGCAGGTGCCGAGATAGCGCAGGATTGTGCGCAGCTTGGTCACATAGGCCTGCGCCTGTTTCGCGGACCGCATATCCGGCTTCGACACGATTTCCATCAGCGCCACGCCGGAGCGATTCAAATCGACGTAGGAATAGTCGGGATGCTGGTCGTGCAGCGATTTACCGGCGTCTTGCTCGAGATGCAGACGCTCGATGCCGACGCGTATCGTCTCGCCCTCGGCGTCAATCTCAACTTCGCCCTCGCCAACCACCGGCTGCTTGTACTGCGAAATCTGATAGCCCTGCGGCAGATCCGGATAGAAGTAATTCTTGCGGTCAAAGACGCTGCGCAAATTGATTTCGGATTTTAACCCGAGGCCGGTGCGAATGGCCTGCGCGATACATTCCTCGTTGATAACGGGAAGCATTCCGGGCATTGCCGCGTCAACAAGCGAGACGTGGCTGTTAGGTTCCGCGCCAAACTCTGTTGATGAGCCGGAAAACAGTTTTGACTTTGAAGCAACCTGAGCGTGGACCTCAAGGCCGATGACCATTTCCCAGTCGCCGGTAGCACCCGGAATGAGCTTTGACGATTTCTCTGCCGTTGCTGCTTTCGTCGAGGCCATCGGTGCGCGTCTCCTGTTCGCTCCGTCGTTAGCGCAGGCGGCGCGACGTGGCAATGGCAGGACGGCAGAC
>JAYUCQ010000190.1:0-5056 GCA_043740265.1 Hyphomicrobium sp. | reverse complement strand
GACTGGTGAGCTTTGTCCAAGACACGGCCGGCGACGTGGCGATTATCTTCGGCTTGATGGCCACCACACTGTTCATGCTCATCGGCGGTGCCGTTGACCTTGGACGCTGGCTCAATGCCCGCGACCACACGATGGCTGCGATCGACTCGGCCATTTTGGCCGGCGGACGGACGCTGCAGACGCGAACCGCCAATCAGACAACCGCACAGGCTGAAGCGGCGGCGGTGGCGATGGCGAAGCGCTATTACGATCAGGCTGTTTTGACCCGCGTTTCCATCATTGCAAATTCGGACAACGTGACGTTCCAGGTCGTCGACAACGGCAAGGGCTTGACCGCTATTGGCAATGCGCAAATCTCGACACCGTTCATGGGCTTTGCAGGCATCAAGACTCTGCCGCTCTTGAACACCAAAGGCGCCGACGCGCAAAAAGCAGTTCTCGAGCAGGGTGGCAACATCGAAGTCGCCGTCATGCTTGATACATCGGGTTCGATGGGTGAGACGACGGCAACCGGCAGCACCAAGATCGCTGACATGAAGTTGGCTGCAACCGATCTCGTCAACATCGTTGTTCCTGACTACCAGGGTGAGTACAAATCGCGTGTTGCGCTTGTGCCGTTCTCCGGCGACGTGCGTCTTCCTTCTTCGTGGATGGCGAGCGTGACGATTCCGAACCCACTGGCGTCCATTGGGCTCAACCCGGTCTATCAGCTTGCGTCCTCATGCGTTGCCGAACGCACGGGTACAAATAAGTACACGGATGCGGCTCCCGGAATTGGCAGCTACATTTTGAACGTCTACACGACGAACGCGTCCTGCTCTCAGTATTCGACAGACGACGCAGTCGTTGCAATGTCGATGGACAAGGCCATGCTGAACACCAAAATCAGCCAGCTTGATCTGGGTGGCGGTACGGCAGGTCACATCGGTACGGCGTGGGCCTACTATATGTTGTCCCCGAACTGGGCGTCCGTTGTGCCAACAGCAAGCGCTCCGACGCCTTACAACACGCCGAAGACGCAAAAGGTGGCCATTCTGATGACGGACGGCGAGTATAATTACACGCATGACTCGTCTGGCCGCCCCGGCGGCAACAGTGCCAACGGCTCTACTTCGGCGGCGCAGGCGATGAATATCTGCACGCAGATGAAAGCCAACAACATTGTGGTCTACACAATTGGCTTCGATTTGCAGGGTAACACGACGGCGATCAATACCCTCAAGAACTGCGCCACCAACGATCCATTGGTGCCAGGCGACGACCACTTCTACGATGCTGCAGACGGTAACGCTCTTCGCGCCGCCTTCCGCGACATCGGTCTGAAGATCTCGAAGCTTCACTTGGCGCAGTAGTTCAAGCACGATTGGCATCCTGCACAAAAACTGGGGTCACCTGCAAAGGTGGCCTCAGTTTTTTTGTGTCTGCTTGCAAAAATCCTGTGATAGTTAGGCGTCGCCAACGCAGTCTTCGTCGAACCCGGCTTCGACCAGCGCGACAAGGGCTTGCAGCGCTTCAGGCGCTTGCGGACCAGAGGCCGCCAGATGCAATTCCGATCCAGGACCCGCGGCCAGCATCATCAGCCCCATGATAGAGGTGCCGCCAACGGCTTGGCCTTCCCGCGTCACGGTAACTTCGGCATTATAGGATTCCGCACACTTGACGAATTTAGCGGAGGCGCGGGCGTGCAGGCCTTTGATATTGCGAATGATGACGATGGCTTCGGGCCGCGTGCTGTTTTTCAGTTCCGGCACCTTGACATCTTTCTGTTTTGGTTGCGGGCGGCACCCCTGCGGAGTACCAGCCGCACGCAACGGCAGTTTATTCGCCCGACAGCTCCTGGCTCGCGACCTTGATGTACTTTTTGCCGGCATCGCGTGCCATGGTGACGGCCTGTGCCATGCCCATTTCGCCGCGAATGCTGGCAAGTTTCACTAGGATCGGCAAATTAATACCGGCAATGACTTCAGCCTTGGATTCATCCATAACTGAGATCGCCAAGTTTGAGGGCGTGCCGCCGAACATGTCTGTCAGAATAATAACGCCGCTGCCTGAATTGGTGCGCTTTACCGCGTCGAGGATATCTTGGCGTCGCGCGGTCAGATCGTCATCAGGACCAATCGCAATGGTTTCGATGTTCGTTTGGCGGCCGACGACATGTTCAAGGGCATGGCGGAATTCCATCGCCAAACCGCCGTGCGTAACAATCACCAGTCCGATCATGAAAGGCTAACCAATCCTGGGCCTAGTCTGTTGACGTACGCGAATTTAAGTTTCGTGCCGACGCCGTCGCTACTCATTGAGGCGGGCGGAAAGTGGCAAGGGTTCGCCTCAAGCGCAAGCTCTTTTTGCCGCCTTCAACTGGCGTCCCGCACCGGCGGCAATGATGGCATGCCGAGCGCCGCCAGCAATTTCAAGGGTGCCGAGCTCTCGAACGCCGAAATACAGAGCCGGGGCAGGTATAGTCCCAGAATTTTGACCTCCGGCCAGGGGTCAGGGTAGCGCTCGATTTTATCCTTTTCGACCAGGTCAACAATCAAAATAGCCTTTGCGTCTTGCACAGGGTCGAGTTCAAGGATGCCAAGGCCACGGACTTCCAAGCGCCCGAGCAGCGTTTGCGGCGCTGTTACAATCAGCGACAGGCCATCGCGTGTCAGCAGAACTTGGTCATCGGCAACGAGGCGCGCGGGCGAGGCGACGAGGGGCGACGCCGCTAGAGAAAGGCAACGCAAAGCCAAGTCCGATTTTCCAGACCCGGATGGCCCCCGGATGATCAAGGCCCGCTGGCCGACGGCAACCGCCGTAGCATGGAGGCGTTCAACTGCGCCGTCCATGAGCGCCTCCGTTGCTGTTGGCCGCGATAAAACGGACAACAAAGCGGGCGCCTTTGACTAGGCCAGTGGCGGCGTCCGTCCGGTTTTCAGCAAAGATTTCGCCGCGATGGCTGGCAATGATTTCGCGCGAAATCGACAGGCCGAGGCCGGAGTTCTTGCCGCGGCTGCTGTCGGTTGCCGGCCGGTCGCTGTAAAATCTCTCGAATACGGCCGCAAGTTTATCGGGTGGGATGCCTGGGCCCTCGTCCTCGACCGCGATTTCGACAAAGCCGCCTGTTGGCTGGCAGCGCAGCGTAATTGTGCCGCGGGGAGGTGAGAACGACAGCGCGTTGTCGACGAGATTGGTGAAGACTTGGCACAAACGGCCATCGTTGCCGATGATAGTGTAGGCGGCATCCGACGACACAGGTTCCATGACCAAGAGAATTTTACGGCCGTCGTCGCCGAGCATGTCGCGGAAAATACCAGAGACGTTGCCAAGCACGGTGCCGATGTTGACGGGGCTCATTTCCTGGCGCGCCAGCTCAGCGTCAAGGCGCGACGCGTTCGATACGTCGTTGATCAACCGGTTCAGCCGCTTCAGTTCGCCCTGGATCTGGCCGACAAGCTCGTCGCGGTCAGCGTCGGTTTTGGCGTAGGTCAAAGCTTCGGCGGTCGAACGGGCGGCGGCAAGCGGGTTTTTCAGTTCGTGGGCCACGTCGGCGGCAAATTTTTCACTCGCCTCGATGCGGCGGTAAAGAGCGCCGGTCATCGCCGTAAAAGCGCGGCCCATCTGTCCAACCTCATCGCGGCGTTCGGTGAAGTCGGGTAACTCCTGACGCGCGGCAATGTTCCGGCTGACGTGGTTTGCGGCTTCCGACAAGCGTTGCATCGGAGCGGCGACGGTTCGCGCCAATTGCAGGGAACTGGCGATGGCCACAAGAAGGGCGATGCCGGCAAGTTGCAAAACCAGCCAGCGCTCGTCCCAGAGCACGTCGTCAATGTCGCCAGGCTGCGTCGAGACCAGCAGCACACCCATCAACCTGCTGCCGCGCTTAATAGGCTCCGCCATGGAAACGATCTGCTGGCCCTTGCTGTTGAGAAGCAGAATTGGCGTCTCGATGCCCTTTTCTGCGGCAGCTTTGACTTCCGGATAGAGAAAACCATTGGCGGTGCCGAGCTCGCGATAGACTTTGAGTTCTTTGTTGATCAGCCAGTAGTGAAAGCGGGTCCAGAAATTTTTCAACGCTGGCTGTCCCTCGGCGCTGAACAGAGGCGGCACGGGCTCAGGCGGGGCTTTGGAAAACAGCGTGTCGCTATCGAGAATTAGAGTGCCTTTTTGCGAATAAATGCGAGCCTTCAGATTTGCGGGTCCGACGAGTTTTTTCAAAACCAGTGCGGCTTGCTGCGGGTCGATCGGCAATTCCAGTGCCGCGAAGGCGTCGTCGCGCTGGGCCTTGGAAGCGGCCCGCTCCGGCAACCGGTTGGCGTCAAAGATGGCGCGTTCGTTGAGAGCGCGGTAGGCGATGGCCTCAGACGTGATGCGGGACACGGTTTTGACGACGTCGACCTTGGCATCCAGCAGCCAGCCGTGATGCAAGCTGATGTACAGCATGGCGAGCAACAGGCCGGTCAGCCCGAGGATATTGGTAAAAAGAATTCGGCGGCGCAGCGTTGCCCCGACCATGCGCGGCAAAGGCTGGCGCTGATGCCAGCGCCCAAGGCGCTCGAAAAAGCGGAACGTGGCGGACATCCACGTGGCGTCCGATCCGGTTGCGCTACGTCCGGTTTTTAACGCGGCGCCCGAAGGCGTCGCGCTGTCGTTTATGTCAGGGCCAATGAAGTCAGGGCCGTTGATGTCAGGAATGTCCAGCGCCATCCTTGCTCCACTCGATGGCGAACCGCGTCCACTATTCCTTGAAACGGTAGCCGACGCCGTACAGCGTTTCGATGACGTCGAAATCATCGTCAACCTGCTTGAATTTCTTGCGCAAGCGCTTGATGTGACTGTCAATGGTGCGGTCGTCAACGTAGACTTGATCGTCGTAGGCGGCATCCATCAAGGCGTCACGCGTTTTGACGACGCCTGGGCGCGTTGCCAGAGCTTGCAGAATAAGAAACTCCGTCACGGTCAGAGTGACAGGCTTGTTGTCCCAATGGCAGGTGTGGCGTTCTGGATCGAGTTTCAGTTTGCCCCGCTCAAGCACGCGCTTGGCTTCTTCTTCGTCGCTGGCGGCGTCCTTGGG
>JAYUCQ010000189.1:0-2064 GCA_043740265.1 Hyphomicrobium sp. | reverse complement strand
AGGGCGCAAAGTTAGCACCGGGCGCGACCGCTGCCGCATCTGCACTGGCTGGCCGCTCCGACGCTTCCGCCGCTGGCAAAATCCGGTAGACGTGGTTGGCCGAGAACGTTGCCGAGGGCACTTCTTGCTTCAACAAGGCATATGCATTGACCTCGCTCATACCGGCGGGCACGACAAGCCGCTGCACCGATGGCAGACCAAGATTACCGATGAGCGTTTGCGCTGGCACAGCAAAGCCTAAGCTCTTGGCCTTTTGCAATTGAGCGGCACTGAAATTGCTGGCTACAATCTCGTGCGGCTTGAAGGTTGTCTGATCGGCGAACGGAATTTCGACCGGCGGCATACGGCGGACGGTCTCAACCGCTTTATCCGTTGGCTTGGACTTGTCGGTGGTCTTGTCAGATTGAGCAGCCGCTGCCTTTGTGGGCTTCACATCTGACTTATCCGGCTGCTTACCATCCGAACGATCCTTGTCGGAATTGCGCTGCGCCGCTGCACTTGGAGTGGCGGCCAGAGCGGCCGGAGCCGCCGCTGCGGCACTTGGTGAAGCATTGGTATTGCGGCGGAAGAAATCCAGCAGCGATGTCGATGCGCCAAAACTGCGGTCTTCTTGGTGTTGCGTGGGCTGCGCCGTTTGCGTGATATCCTCGCCGGAATTGCTGCGCTCGTTCGTTTTCGTTTCTTGGCTCTTCGTATCGTCGCCAGAGCCCTTACCGCTTGCGTTGTCGCCACGCTGGGTTTTGGGCGTTGAGTTATCTTTGCCAGATTGCCCTTCGCGCTCGTTGCGATCGGTTTTCGAAAGATCGCCGCCGCGATCCGACCGGTCAGAGTCTGTCGTCTGCGAACTCGAAGATCCTGAACTCGTCTGGCCCGAAGAATTAGATGATTCCGCCTTCGTCCAACCGGTGTTGGATCGGCCGGCCCGATCGCTTTGTTCGTCACTGCCAGATGACGCTTTTTGACTTGTCTCTGTCTGTTTGCCTTGACTGGTTGCCGTCGACTGGCGCTCGTCGGACTTTGTCGCGCCGCCGCCCTGTGAACCACTGCCCTGAGATCCGGATTGGCTTCCAGAGTATTGTTGTTTCTGACTGTCATGCCCGCCACTACCGCCATCCCGGCGGCCACGGTCCTCTACTTGCTTGGGCTGGCCCGTGTTTTGTTTCTGATCGTTCTCGCGCATCTGCCGCTGCGGCTGTTGCATCGCTGGCGCAACGGCTGGCTTAGGCTGCACGGACGGCGCCACAACCATCTTGGGCTGCTCGAAATGCTTGCCCCCGTCATTCCCGCCATGGCCTTCACGGCCATCGCGCGCCGACGCCGGCGTGGCTAGCTGCAAGGTAAATGGCACAATCGCGACAGCACAAATCGTGAGCCCGATCACATGGATCAGCCTCAGCACTTGACCGCGATGACTTTGAAACTTCCCCAAACCCATTATATGCTCGGTGATTATAACAACGAAGTCCACCCCGCACATAATTCATAACCCAATTCGCAGCTGGTCCCGAGAACTAAATTGGGAATGCGGAGGCCCTTAATGACGTTGTCCACCATGAACGCAACTGAAGCGGGGCACGCCGCAGGGCCGGGGGGCCTTTAGGGCTCTCGCCGAAGTTGCGTTCCGGACACAGCGTCATTCGCGATCAAGCTGAGCGTCAGCCGCCGCCGATAAACAGTCTCCCGGCGCAGCGCCTCCAAGTGCGGCTTGGCCGGGTTGACACTGGTGCTAAGCGGCGATTACGGGGAACGCAGAATCCTCGGTCTGATAGTCCGCAATTTTGGGTGACGCTGGAGCGTCCCGCCCGCCAGAGCAGCGCCTTTTACAGCGTCGTCTGCACCGGTTGCGTCGAAGCCGGGAACATGCGCGATGGTAACCTCGAATGTTGAATTGCGGTGTCCCGCATTCGCATCCGACTTGGCCACCCGCCGCCACGAAGACATCTCGAGATCGAGCCCTTTAGAAGCGGTGGGATGGCGTGAGATAACGCGCGATATTGGTGGCGGGGATAAGATTTTTTTGGCGTGTAGTCGCCATTGTCGCGACCGCAACCGTTCGCAAACACC
>JAYUCQ010000188.1:0-2067 GCA_043740265.1 Hyphomicrobium sp. | reverse complement strand
TCGCTTCGAGCACGTGACTGGTGCCAACTTTGCCCGATGAGCACGCCGAACCGGCACTCACTGCTACGCCTGCGAGGTCGAGGCGGATGACCAGCGTTTCAGCCAGCCGGCCGGGGAGCGCGAGCGCCGTGGTGTTGGCAAGGCGCGGCGTCTTGCCGGCAACGATGACGGTTTGCGGTGCGATGTCGCAAACCGCAGCTTCAAGTCCGTCGCGAAGGGCGGCAATGCGGGGTACGTTGGCCAGCTGACGAAGCGCTGCTTCGGCGGCGGCGCCAAATCCGGCAATCGCGGCGAGGTTTTCCGTTCCGGCGCGGCGACGGCGCTCCTGACCACCGCCACGAAGCAGCGGCACAAGATCAAGGTGATCACGAATGATGAGCGCGCCGATGCCCTTGGGTCCGCCGAGCTTATGTGCGGACAAGCTCAGCGTATCGACGTCGAGGCCGGCAAAATCGATGGCGATCCGGCCGGGTGCCTGCACGGCGTCCGTATGCACGAACAGCCCGTGTGCGCGGGCGAAGGCCGCAACCGCCGCCACGTCCTGAATGACGCCGGTTTCATTGTTGGCGAGTTGCAAGGCGATGAGCGCGCGCCCAACTGGGGCACCGGTCAAAACG
This sequence comes from Hyphomicrobium sp., assembly GCA_043740265.1. Classification (GTDB taxonomy): domain Bacteria; phylum Pseudomonadota; class Alphaproteobacteria; order Rhizobiales; family Hyphomicrobiaceae; genus Hyphomicrobium_B. The sequence continues at coordinate 1,450 of JAYUCQ010000188.1, read as the reverse complement.
CGCGCTGCAATATCTTCGAGCGCGACTTGGCCATCAGCCGACACGGCTATCGTGACTATTTCCGCTCCGTTGGCGCGGGCGGGTGCCAAAACAGAATCGTGCTCGATGCCACTGACAAAAATCGTATCCCACGGCTGCGCCATGACCCAGGCGTTGCTTTCTGAGGCGCCACTGGTGAAGACGACTTCCGACGGCTTGGCACCGGCAAGCCGTGCCACGTGTTCGCGGGCGGCTTCGATGATGCCTCGAGCCTTGCGGCCTTCGCTGTGAACGGATGACGGATTGCCGGCAACGTCGAGCGCCGCAATCATCGCCGTCTTGGCTTCGAGGCACAAAGGCGCGGTGGCGTTATAGTCGAGGTAAACGCGGCGCGAGACCGGCAACCGGGCCTGAATTGGTGTCTGAGTTGGTGTCTGCGTTGGCGTGATTGCGGCCGGAATGTTGCCGCTGACGATATCCGCAAGACTGATCGACGCGAAAAACGCGCTCGTGACGTTGCCGAGAGAGTGCCAAAGCCCATGCGTCAAGCATGGCGTATCGCGCGAACAGCGCGGATCGTTGTCGGCGCATCGGGTGAAATTAGTGTCTTCTTCAACCGCCGCCATGACGGCGCTGATCGAAATTTCGGAGGCTGGCCGCGTCAGGCGGTAGCCGCCAGATCTGCCGCGCGCACTATCGACGAGGCCAGCGCGGCGCAAACCGACGAAAATCTGCTCCAGATAGGCTAATGGAAGGCTTTGCCGCTCCGCAATCTGCGACAATGCGACAGCCGGCGTATCACCCATACCAGCGGGAACTTGGCCAGCGATATCCGCCATGGCCGTGACCGCGTAACGCCCTTTGGTCGTCAATTCCACGCTGCAAGTCTCCGGACTGGCGTCACCCCAAGTGGTGGCGAAATCCTGCTAAGTGCGGCATCCAGGCCTTGCATTTGCTACCGGGGACTGTGCTATGAGACCGGCCCCAGCAGCCGGTGCATCCGGCACGCCGCAAAACTGCCTTTTGAACAGTTCTAAACTGTTTATGGAAATCCTGAGCGGCCTAGTCAAGGTTTATATTGGCCTGTCAACGCGGATGTGAACGGCACGGACGACGGCATTAATGCCAATAAATACCGCAGCGCCCCCTAACCTTAAATTCCGAGACCCAAACCCATGCCTGAACTGATTATCAATGGACCCGGCGGCAGGATCGAAGCGCGCTACCACCATGAGCCGAAGACGGACAGCCCCATTGCCCTGATCTTGCACCCCCATCCGCAATTTGGGGGTACAATGAACAATCAGGTCGTCTATTCGCTGTATCATACGTTTGCGGCGCGCGGCTTTTCGGTGCTGCGCTTTAATTTTCGCGGCGTTGGACGCAGTCAAGGTGTGTGGGACGGCGGGCCTGGCGAATTAGCGGATGCGGCGTCGGCACTCGATTGGCTGCAGCTCGTCAAACCCGACAG
>JAYUCQ010000187.1:0-5098 GCA_043740265.1 Hyphomicrobium sp. | reverse complement strand
TTTTTCAGACGGCACTAAGCTACCCATCGATGACGGCAAGGGCGTTAAGTCCGCTGCCGGCTGGCTGGAAAATCCCGACATCAAAGATATGTTCCGTTACGCTTATCCAGCGGGCGCCGCATCAAGCGTGCCGCCAAAAGATTTCGACCCCGGCCGCGCCCGCAACGAAGCCTTCTTGACCAAAGTTTACGGTGATTGCCGCAAGGGCGGCGTCGACAAAGACCTCGTCTCGATCGTCTGGATGCCGAAGAAATATGGCCACAAGCTCAAATTTACCCGCATCAATGGGGCAGCCGGTCATCTCAAAGCCGTCAGCGAAGATTTGGACCGGTTGCCGGCGCGCTACAACGTTGACTTGTTTCCAACCGCTGGCACGTTCAACTGCCGCGTCGTTGCCGGCACCAAAGCGATTTCCGCGCACAGCTTCGGCATCGCCATCGACATTGCGCTGAAGCATTCATCGTACTGGCGCTGGTTTCTCGGAAAATCGGGGAAACCGGGTGCAGTCATTAAATACCGCAACGCCATTCCGCTTCAGATCGTCGATGTCTTCGAGAAGCATGGCTTCATCTGGGGCGGGCGCTGGAACCACTTCGACACCATGCACTTCGAATACCGCCCGGAATTGTTTGCGGGACCGTAACGCTGAGCGCGCAGGCGGATTAATCTCCGTTAATAAGGCGCTTTGTGTGTAAGGTTTCATGGACCGGTAACGTAGTGAGGCCTAGGATGAATTGCTCAATCGGGCAAACTGTGGCACTTTGAAAGCGTGAGAAACCGGTTTTTCCAGCGATGGGTTTTGGCCCTCGGCATGATCTCGATGCTGGGCGCGATGCTTGTTGTGCCGATGACGGCGTCCTATGCGATGGCCTCAGCCGTTGGTGCGACCGCTCAGGCAACAGCCGCCGATGCTCACAACATGCCTTGTCATAACGCGGGCCAGAACGCCGCCAAGCCGTGCCCGCATTGTCCGCAAAAGAGCTGCGCCGATATGGGCGGCTGCTTGGTGAAGTGCTTCCAATCGTTAGCGGCACCCGTTACTGAGGCGCGCGCGCAACGCTTACAACCACGCAGTGTCGTGGTTCCCGAACCATCCCAGGTTCTTGCCGGATCGCTGATCCCGCCGCTTCTAAGACCACCCAGTCTCTGAACCACGCCTTTAAAGGCGTATCGCGCCGCTGTGGCTAACGCTGCGGGGCCGGCAAAATCGCGTTGGCCGTTTGGGCTGCGCCGGTTCACGACATCTGGAGACTTAAGAACATGCAACGCAACGTTATGCAGGCAACCATTGTTGGTGCGGTGCTGCTGTCCGCCGTCGCGGCCTACGCGATGCGCGCCGGGATTAACCTGCCGCCGCTCATGGCCGCCCACCCTAACGAACCGGCGGCCGCGGATAAAATGCCGGCTGCGGCGCAGCCACAGACGCAGCCCGTGGCGCAGCCACAGACGCAGCCAGAGCGCAAAATAAAATACTATCGCAATCCGATGGGATTGCCGGACACATCGCCCATGCCGAAGCAGGACTCGATGGGGATGGATTATATCCCGGTCTTTGAGGGCGAAGACAGCGACGACGGTTCGGTGAAACTCTCGCCAGGAAAAATCCAGCGCACTGGCGTCGAGACGGCGGCTGCTATGAAGCAGTCCATCACGCGCACGATCAAAGCCCCCGGCGTCATTCAACTGGATGAGCGGCGTATATCCGTCATCGCGCCGCGCTTCGACGGATTCGTTGAAAACGTTGGCGCTGTGACAACGGGCGAGCACGTCAAGAAAGGCGACGCGCTGGTCACCGTTTTCGGGCAAGAGGTGCAGAACCTGGGCGCGCGTCTCATCATTGAAGAAAATGCAGGTGGGCGGGGCGATGACGCAACGGCCAATGCCAAAGACAAAAACGCGCCTGGCGGGCCGGTCGGAGCGCGGCGGCGTCTCATGAACCTCGGCGTCCCTGCCGACTACATCGATACATTGATCAAGACCAAGCGCGTGCCGGATACGCTGACCTACCGGGCGGGTGGCGAAGGCGCCGTACTCGAACGCAACGTTGTTGACGGCCAGGCCTTCAAGGCCGGCGATGTTCTCTTCCGTCTCGCCGATCATTCGCAAGTCTGGATGATGGCCGACGTCGCGGAAAGCGATATCGACGCGTTGCAGGCCGGGCAAAGCGTGACCGTGACAACGCGGGCGCATCCTGGCCGGATGTTCAAAGGCAAAGTCGCTGTCGTCTATCCGCATTTGATGAAGGAAACCCGGACCGCGCGGGTGCGCATTGAATTGCCAAACGCCGATCTGGCGCTACTGCCGGATATGTATGGCGATGTCGAGATTGCGACGGGCGCGAACGCCGATGTCGTGGCGGTGCCCGCAGGAGCCGTCATCGATAGCGGCAACCGGCAAGTGGTATTGATCGAGTTAGGCGAGGGCCGCTATGAACCGCGTGACGTCAAGCTGGGTCGCAAGGGCAACGGCTTCACTGAAATTCTCAGTGGCGTTGCGGAGGGCGACAAGGTGGTCGTCAACGGTAACTTCCTGATCGACGCCGAAAGCAATTTGCAAGCTGCCCTCAAAAGCCTGACAGCACCCGCGGCGTTGGAGGTCAAGCCATGATCGCCCGCCTCATCACATGGTCCGCTCGCAACTTAATGCTCGTGTTTATTGCAACGGCATTTGCGGTGGCTGCCGGCCTTTGGGCGCTCCGCACCCTGCCGCTTGATGCGATACCCGATCTCTCGGATACGCAGGTCATCGTTTATACCGAATACCCGGGGCAGGCCCCGCAAGTCGTCGAGGATCAAGTCTCGTATCCGCTGACGACATCGATGCTGACCGTGCCGCGTTCGAAAGTGGTGCGCGGCTTTTCGTTCTTCGGCGTGTCATTCGTCTACATTATTTTTGAAGACGGCACCGATATCTACTGGGCCCGCTCGCGCGTGCTCGAATATCTGAACGCCGCGTCGAAGCGGTTGCCCGCGGGCGTGACGCCAACACTTGGGCCTGACGCCAGCGGCGTTGGCTGGGTCTATCAGTACGCGCTGCTCAGCAAGAATAAATCGCTGGCGTCGCTGCGCTCGTTGCAGGACTGGGAAGTGCGCTTCGGCCTCTCAAAGGCTGAAGGTGTAGCTGAAGTTGCCAGCGCCGGCGGCTTTGTCAAGCAATACGCCGTTGTCGTCGATCCCGGCCGGTTACGCGCGCTTGGCGTGCCGCTGTCGAAAATCCGCGATGTCATCCGCGGCAACAACATGGACGTCGGCGGCAGGACGCTGGAACTTTCCGAACATGAATTCATGGTGCGCGGACGCGGCTATCTGAAAGGCATCGACGATATCGAGCACATCGTTGTCAAAGCCGATGGCGGAACGCCTGTACTGTTGAAAGACGTGGCGCATGTCGAGCTGACGGGTGACGAGCGGCGCGGAATAACTGAACTTAACGGCGAGGGCGAAGTGGCCAGCGGCATCGCTTTGCAGCGCTCCGGCGCCAATGCGTTGACCGTGATCGACAACGTCAAAACCCGGCTGAAGGAAATTATGCCGTCACTGCCCGAGGGCACGGAAGTTGTCTCGGTTTACGATCGCTCGGAGCTCATACATCGCGCCATCGCGACGCTCAAATCAACGTTGTTTGAAGAAAGCCTCGTGGTCGCGCTGGTGTGCATCGTCTTCTTGTTGCATGTGCGCAGCGCGCTGGTTGCCATTCTCATGCTTCCGGTCGGCGTCTTGATGTCGTTCTTAGCCATGCGGATGCTTGGCATCGGTTCCAACATTATGAGCCTGGGCGGCATCGCCATTGCCATTGGTGCCATGATCGACGCCGCCATTGTCATGATTGAGAATGCGCATAAGCATCTTGAGCGCGCGCCGCCGGAAAAGCCGCGCGGCGAAGTCTTGATCGAAGCGGCGTGCGAAGTTGGCCCGGCGCTATTCTTTTCGCTGCTCATCATTACGGTGTCGTTCCTGCCGATCTTCACGCTCGAATCGCAGGAAGGCCGGCTGTTCGGTCCGCTGGCCTTTACCAAAACGTTTTCGATGGCGGCCGCTGCTGTTTTGTCCGTGACGCTGGTGCCGGCGTTGATGATGCTGTTCGTGCGCGGCCGCATTATTCCGGAATCGAAAAATCCGTTGAACCGCGCTTTGATTGCGTTGTACCGGCCCATCATTCGCACCGTTCTCAAAGCCAAGACGCTGACAATTGTCGCGGCGGCGTGCGTACTCGCGATCTCGATTTGGCCGATGACAAAGGTTGGCAGCGAGTTCATGCCGAACCTCAACGAGGGCACGCTGCTGTTTATGCCGACAACCCTGCCGGGGCTTTCGGTCACCAAGTCGGCGGAGCTTTTGCAGACGCAGGATCGCATTATCCGGACGTTCCCCGAAGTTGCGTCGGTCTACGGCAAGGCGGGACGGGCGCAAACGGCGACGGACCCGGCTCCCATCGAAATGTTCGAGACGGTCGTTAACTTGAAGCCGAAGGAAGAATGGCGGCCGGGGCTAACGGTCGAAGCGCTCATTCAGGAAATGGATAAGGCGCTGCAATTCCCTGGCGTCTCCAACGCCTGGACCATGCCGATCAAGGCCCGCATTGATATGCTGGCGACGGGCATTCGCACGCCCGTCGGTATCAAGGTGATTGGCAAAGATTTAGCGGCGATGGAAAAAGTCGCGCGCGATGTCGAGAAGGTTATGAAGACGGTTCCCGGCACGACGAGCGCCTACGCCGAGCGCGTCACCGGTGGGTACTATTTAGAAATCCTGCCGAACCGCGATCGCCTGGCGCGCTATGGGCTCATGGTCTCCGACGTGCAAGATGTTGTCGCGATGGCGCTCGGGGCCGAACCGATCACCACGACGGTTGAAGGCCGCGAACGCTACACGGTTGCCATCCGTTATCCGCGCGATTTGCGATCCGACCCGCAGGCTATCGCTAAGGACGTTGTTGTCTCTATGCCCGGCGGCGGCACGGTGCCTCTTGGCGAGGTTGCCGACATCAAGCTGACGCAGGGCCCGACCAGCATCCGCACCGAGAATGCCAAGCTCGCGACCTACATTTTCGTCGACATCCGCGATCGCGATCTCGGCGGCTACGTTGCGGACGCCAAGAA
>JAYUCQ010000186.1:0-2076 GCA_043740265.1 Hyphomicrobium sp. | reverse complement strand
AAACCCCGGCGCAGCATTTTGATTTTGTGCTCGAAGGCGGCGCCATCGATCAGGACGGCGAGGGCACGATCCTGACGACACGGCAGACGCTGCTCAATCCCAACCGCAACGGCTGGAGCAAAACTGACGCCGAAGAAGCGCTGCACGAAGCCTTCGGAGCCAAGAAGGTCATCTGGATCGACGAAGGCTTAAAAAACGACCATACCGACGGCCATATCGACAACATTGCCCGCTTCGTGGCCCCAGGCCGCATCGTCTGTCAGGCGCCAGCCGGACCCGACGATCCCAACGCAGCAACCCTCGACGCCATTGCGCGCGTTCTGGCTGCCGCGACCGATAGTGCGGGCCGCAAACTTGATGTCGTGCGCATTCCAGGTGCCGGGCTCTACCGCAATACCCTCGGCGAAATTTCACCCGCATCGCACATGAATTTCATCATCGCCAACGGTGTCGTCGTTGTGCCCGTCTACGGCACAGCGACGCAAGCTGCGGCCTTGAAGGCGCTGCAAGACGTGTTCCAAGACCGCAAAGTCATCGGTGTTTCGTCACGCGGCTTGCTCGGTGCCGGTGGCGCCGGCGGCGGCTCGTTCCATTGCATCACCCAGCAGGAGCCTCAGCTATGAGCAAGCGCATGCTGACGGTTGCAGCCCTGCAAACGAGTTACGGAACTGACCTGAAAACCAACATCGTCAAAACCGAGACGCTCGTGCGCGCGGCGGCGAAAAAGGGTGCTCAGGTTATTCTTCCCTCAGAACTGTTTCAGGGGATTTATTTCTGCAATGAACAGGACCCGAAGTGGTTTGAGACAGCGTTTCCTGCCGCGACGCACCCTTGCGTGATTGCACTTCAAAAACTCGCAAAATCCCTCAAGGTCGTCATTCCCATTTCGATCTTTGAGAAAGACGGACCGCGCTACTACAACAGCGTCGTCATCGCTGACGCCGATGGAGATATTCTCGGCGTTTACCGCAAGAGCCATATACCGGATGGACCGGGCTATCAGGAAAAGTTCTACTTCCGCCCGGGCGACACCGGCTTCAAGGTGTGGACGACAAAGTACGCGACCATCGGCGTCGGTATTTGCTGGGATCAGTGGTATCCAGAATGTGCCCGCGCCATGGTACTGCAAGGCGCTGAAATCTTATTCTATCCGACTGCCATCGGGTCGGAGCCCTATGACGAGACGCTCGACACGCACAAGCCGTGGCAGCGCGCCATGCAGGGTCATGCGGTGTCGAACGCGGTGCCGGTTATCGCTGCCAATCGCATTGGTCTTGAGAAAAACGGCGATCTGAAACAGCGCTTCTATGGCCACTCGTTTATTGCCGATCAGGCTGGCGAACTCGTCGAGAGCTTTGGGCCCAAGGACGACGGCGTTTTGGTGCACAGCTTCGATCTTGCCGAAATCGAGCACTATCGCGCCACGTGGGGTTTTTTTCGCGACCGGCGCACCGACCTCTACGCCAAAAGCATCATCTGACCGGGCCCGCAGAAGCGCACCGCCGCGCAAAAAGCCCAGCGGATAACTTGGTCCAGGCGAATCATCCACAGCGAATCAGTTGACCATCCGCCCCGGTTCCTGGGGGTGGCTCATGAGTGTTGTGCAACGGTTTCGGCGCTGGCGCGCAAATCGCGGCGTGGTTTTTCAAGATAAGCCAGATAATCTGAGCCTTGAGGCCCGCATTGACGCGGCGGAATATGAACTGCAATCGATTATCAGGGACATTGCGCGTGTTCGCATGAGCGATCAAACTCGGCCCGCCCTCAGATATCTCGCGATTGAGACAATAAGCCGAAGGCATCCGCAAAACACTCTAGGTGACGCCACCGCGGACAATGTTTAAGGATTTGCCGCAGACCCACCGGTGAAACGCCCGGAGCATTGCGACTTGGGTGCGTGTCACGAGTAGGGGAAACACGATGGCCGATGCCGGAGGTCAAGTGCCAACGACGCAGCTTGGCACGGCTCGCAATGCCCAAAGCAGCTTCGCCGATTGCATTTCCATCGTCGTGCCAACGCTCAATGAGGTCGATAATATCGACATCATCTTGGCCGCCATTTTCGAGGACGTCACT
>JAYUCQ010000185.1:0-5115 GCA_043740265.1 Hyphomicrobium sp. | reverse complement strand
CGGCGGCGGCCACGAACAACACGCCTTTAGCCGTCATTTTCTCGATGGCTTTGAGAATGAGATCATCGGGAGGTCCCGACAGGCTCATGTTGATGATTTTCACACCTTTGGCTTCCAGCCAATCGAAGGCGCGCAACATGCTGACGGTGTCGCTGGCTGGCTCCTGGTCGCTATCGGCATGAAAAATATCGGCGATGTAGAAGTTGGCGTCGGGGATCATGCCGGGCGTGCCGCTGGCTGCGTCACCCGCCAGCAGCGCAGTGACGCCGGTGCCGTGCCAGTCCGGACCCAGTGGCGCGCCATCGGTGCCGAAATGCTTGAGTTCAATTTTTTTATGCGCGAATGCGGGGTGCGTAACATCGACGGATGTGTCGATGATGCCAATGCGAACACCATTTGCGCAGGCGTGCAATTCAGGGCGCCAACCGATAACGGTGCGGCCAAAGCAGTGATCGCCGTTACAATCTTCCGGCCCGCCGGCCGGGCGCATGGTTGCTGGCCGCGTATCGGCTTTGAGCGGGTCTGTGCCGCTGGCGGTGCGGTAAATTCGATATTTCTGATTCGGCGCAAAGCTGCCTTTGGGCAATTCGCGATTGAGCAGGGCGCGCGCTTCAACCGCGCTCATGCCCTCGGGCGGCTGCAATGATGTGACGGCAAAAGCCAGATTGGCGAACGTCGTTGCGGGGCGCGTTTTAAATCCCAGTTCCTTGGCACGATCAAGAGTTTGGCGTGTCGCGTTGACCGCAAGGACATCGGGCGTCGCTAATTCTGGCAGCGCAATGGGCTGCACGTACCCGCCGCCTGACGCTGCTTTCGCAGATTGTGTGGCAACTGGCGTCGCTTTGGCCGGCGCAGCAGCCGCAGGCTTGGCGGGCACTGGTGCGGCGGCTGTCGTTTTTACAAGAGCCGGCTTACCAACCGTCGTTTTACCTACAGCAGCTTTGCCAGGTTGCGGGGCAACAGCGGTCGTCTTTGTTGTGCCGGGTGACCACGGCAAAACAGCCGCGGCCCCAGGTTGCGCGGGCTTGGGAGGCGTTTTGGGTGAGGTCAGTTGCTTCAGCCATTTTTCAATCGTCGGCGGTGGCTTGAAGATTGTGATTACAGGTTCTGTTGCTGGTCTTTTGTCTGCGGTGTTGTCGTCTTTACCGTCAGCAGGGTCATCCTTGCTTTCTGATCTGCTGTCAGACGTGTCGTCTTTCTTATCCGCAGTCTTTAAGGGCTCCGACTTACCGTCATCGCGTGCCGTTGCTGGTGCCGGTTGCGGCCGCTGTGTATCATCGTCACGCGAATTGACTGGGTCACGCTGTGCAGCGGGCTGCTGATCGCCACCGCTGGTTTGCGACGGGGGGCTTGGATCACTGACCGGCTGAGGATTTTGCTTCTCAATCTCGCGTTGCTGTTCGCGCGCCTGTTTCTCGGCCTCGCGTTGCTGCTGGCGCGCTTGCTTCTCGTCTTCGCGTTGCTGCTGGCGCGCCTGTTTATCGGCTTCGCGCTGCTGCTCTCGGGCTTGCTTCTCTTCCTGCCGCTGTTGTTCGCGAGCTTGCTTTTCAGCCTCACGCTGCTGTTGGCGAGCCTGCCGTTCCTCTTCACGTTGCTGCTGGCGCGCCTGCCTGTCGGCTTCGCGCTGTTGTTCGCGGGCTTGTTTGTCAGCTTCGGCTTGCATGCGGGCGCTGTCGTCATTTGAATCATCGCGATGGCCCGCGATGGCTGGCGTCACCAATGAAAATGGTCCCGGGTTACGCCGGATTATGTCAATGGTGCTAAATAAGACCACCGCCAAAATGATGGCGCGCCCGCCCACGCGCAACAGCCCCCGGCATGCGCCGTGCGCAAGCATTGGCGTTCTGGTATGGCTTCCAGTGCTACGTCGGGTGGTCATCATTCGATCCAATACGGGCGACTGACAACGTCGGGGTTGCGGTAATAGTCCTAAACAAATGCTCGAGGTCTGGGAACCTTTAGCAGAATGGCGGGTTTAAGCCAGTCGCGCCGGGCACCACTACACACTTTTGGCGCCTGCAACCTTGTACTCGCCACGGCCAGAACCCAGTTGTAAACCTGTCGGGGCTTGGGGAGGGAGAGTTCGTATGGCGATACTGACGGCCAGCCTTTACCATGTCCCAATTGCTGCAATTCAAAGTTGCTGGTTGGCTCTTTCATGACGCTGAATTTCCAACGCTTCCTCCCGCCAACGCTGCAACCGAAAGGTTTGATGGCGGGGGAAGACGTTATTGCTGATCTTTACGGTTGGCAGTTGCAAGGACTGCGCACCGCTCTCGTAACACTGGTTGGTGTCGAGGGGGGAGCGCCGCGTCAGCCCGGAGCCCAGATGGCTGTTGCTGAGGACGGCAAATACGCCGGGTATCTGTCGGGCGGCTGCCTTGAAAGTGCGGTTGTCCTCGAAGCTCAGTCGGTCATTGCGTCCGGACAAAATCGATCAATGCGTTTTGGCCGCGGCTCGCCGTACTTCGATATCAAACTGCCGTGTGGCAGTGGTCTCGATCTCTACTTCGATCAGGCTATGGCGGCGGCAGACGTTCAGGCCATGACCGCGTTGGCAGCGGAGCGTCGCGTTTTTGCTTTGCGAACCGATCTCGCGACCGGTCTCAGCCGCGTCGAGGCTATTGCGGCTGGCATTTTGATTGAGCAGAGCCGCCGCAACGGGGATGTCTTCTCGCGGATCTATGCCCCAGCGTTGCAGTTGTTTGCGCTTGGCACTGGGCCGGCCTTGATAGGTGTTGCAACTTTGGCGGCGGCTTTGGGATTTCAATTGACAATCGTCTCGGACGATGCGGCAACGTGCAGTGAATTGGCAGCGGCAGGCCTCGGCGTCACTCGGATTAGCGACGTAGCGGGTGACGTGCTCGAAAATCTCGACTTCGCCACAGCCGCCGCGTTGTTTTTTCACGATCACGACCAAGAGCCGCGCCTGTTGCAGCACATTTTAAAATCCAAGTGCTTTTACGTTGGCGCACTGGGCAACCGCGGGGTGCATCGCCAGCGCTTGCAGACGTTGGCATCGCTGGGTGTCGCCCAATCAGAACTGATGCGCATTCATGCTCCGGCCGGTTCAATTGATGGCGCCAAAAGCAAGGCGACGCTGGCGATCAGCGTCTTGGGTCAAATCATGGCCGAGGCAAAAGCCCTCAATCTCATTGCCTGAGTAGCGTTACCTGATAGCTGCCGCCAATAATGGCGTCACACCGCAGTAAAGCAATTATCGACGAACAAATGCGTGCCGTTGATGAAGCTGGCTTCGTCGCTGGCAAGGAACAGTGCTGCGCGGGCAACTTCCTCCGGTTCGCACAGGCGGCCCTGCTGCACGGCAATGGCGGCATCCGACATGTCGACGCCGAGGTCTGAGAGTTCTTTGACTTCACGCAAGCCGTGCGGCGTTTTTACAAAGCCGGGGCAGACGGTATTGCAGCGAATGTTCTGGTCGCGGAATTCAACCGCAATCGATTGCGCGAACATGTGGCACGCGCCCTTGCTGGCGTTATAGACAACTTCGCGCGGAGTCGCGGCAACTGCGGAAATCGACGACGTACATACAATCGCGCCGCCGCCCTGTTTCAGCATGCCGGGAAGAACGGCTTTGGTCATCAGAAACATGCTGGTGACGTTGATGCCCATTAGCCAATCCCATTCTTTCAATGTGGTTTCGAGAAAGGGTTTGATGATGATCGTACCGGCGTGATTGAAGAGCACGTTGGGAGCGCCGATAGCGGCCGTGATACTGGCGACAGCGGCGTTGACTTCGGTTTCGCTTGCAACATCGGCGGCGGCAAAGACTGCGGTGCCACCCGCCGCCTCGATCTCTGCGACCACCGCGCGGCCAGCGGCAACGTTGCGATCAACCACGCCAACTTTAGCGCCTTCGGCCGCAAACAGTCGCGACGACGCGCCGCCCATACCTGTTGCTCCGCCTGAAATGAGAGCAATCTTTCCTGCCAGCCTGCCGGTCATGTTGCTTTTCCTTTGTTGCCAGTGGATTGCAAATTGCGTTGTCGTTGTGCGCTGTTGTCACTTCAGCTCATTGTCTTGAGAACCGCTTCGAATCCTTCCAGAAACATATCGGCGTGGCCGCGGTCGAAACACAGCGGCGGGCGTATTTTCCAAATGTTGCCGTGAAGTCCTGCGGTGCCGATCAAAATGTTCTGGTCGCGCATGGCGTTGACGCCGTTCACGGCCCGCACCTTGTCAGGCGTTCGCGATGCTTTATCTTTGACGAATTCAACAGCGAGATAGAGCCCTGCGCCGCGCACGTCGCCAACGTAAGGATGATTGCCAGATAATTTTTGCAGCTGTTCGAGAAGATATCCGCCGGTGTCGTGGGCGTTGTCCTGCAAGCGATCGTCTTTCAACGCGTCGAGCACGGCGAGGCCAGCCGCCGCCGCAACCGGACTGCCGCCAAACGTATTGAAATACCCGGACTTGGAGCCGAATGCCTCAAGCAACGCAGGTTTGATCGCGACGCCGCCGACGGGATAGCCGTTGCCCATCGGCTTTCCCATGACGGCAATATCAGGAACGATGCCGTGGCGTTGAAAGCCCCACATGGCGGCACCCGTACGCCCAAAGCCCGGTTGGACTTCGTCGGCGATATAGAGGCCGCCTGCGGCGCGAACCGTTGCCACCGTCTCGCCTAGAAATCCGGGCTGACCGGGATAAACACCGTCGCTGGAAAAAATGCTGTCGGCGATCATGCCAGCGAAGCGGATGCCTTTGGCGCGCATATCTTCGATGGCCGCCGCGACGGATGCGTTCAACAGTTTGCCAACGGACCCTGGGTCGCTGCGATAGGTGTCCGGCGCTGGCACATAATAGATGTTCGGGTTCGGTGCTTCACCATTTGCAGATGCGGGTGACACCTCGGTCGCCGTGGTCGTGTTGCCATGATAGGCGTTTTGGGTGGCGATAAAACCTGTGCCACCGGTGACGTTGCGGGCAATGCGGAGCGCAAGATCGACGCTCTCGCTGCCGGTGCAGGTGAAGACGATGTTCGAGAGTTCGCCGGGCATCGTCGCCAGCAATCTCTCGGCGTAGGTGTAGACGATGTCATAGAGGTAGCGGGTATGGGTGTTGAGCGACGCCATTTGGCGTGCAACGGCCTCG
>JAYUCQ010000184.1:0-5132 GCA_043740265.1 Hyphomicrobium sp. | reverse complement strand
TGGGCGTAGGCGGTGACCCAGCCGTTGTCGTGCCGCAAGAGCACGAGGTTGCCGTAGCCTTTGAGTTCGCTGCCGGCGTAAGCGACGACGCCACTCTCGGCTGCGTGAACCTCAGTGCCCAGCGGCACCGACATGTTGATACCATCGTTGTGCGTGCCGTCGGGGCGTCCGCCGAAGCCGGCGATGATCCGGCCGCTGACAGGCCAGCGCAATTTCGAAGTATCGACGGATTGCGCGGCGGCTTGCGGAGCCGCTGCTGCGACCTTGTCAGCCTTTGGAGCCGGTGCCGCATCAGGAACGGCGTCCGATGCCTTGTTTTCCAAGGAAGCGACTTGCTTGCCGGCGTTGATCACGGTCGGCTGGGTCGTCGTGTTTTGGGTCATGCGCGGCGCTGCCACGGGGGCGGCCTCAGGCGTCGACGTCTGTGCCAATGTTTCAGCAGCGGCAACGGGCGCACCAGCCGGAACTTTCAGAACCATGCCGGGCTTGACCTTGCGCGGGTCGGTGATGCCGTTGACGTTCTGCAATTCCGAGAATTTCACTTTGTTGGCGCGCGCCACCTGATACAGCGAATCTCCCGGCTTGACCGTGTAGATGCCGGAATACCTAGCGAGCACCTCAGCAGAAGGCGGTGTCATCGGAACCGTTGGCGCGGCTGGAGCGGCGGCGGTTTCGAGGGTACGCGGCATAGCTTTGCGGCCGCCCGCTGCTGGAATGATGAGCTTCTGCCCCGGTTTCAGATTGGGCTGCGTCATCTGATTGGCCGACATGAGTTCGGCAAGCGACACATGGTGACGCTTCGAGAGGCCATAAAGTGTATCGCCCGGCTGGACGTCGATCGTCGCGCCTTGCGCGGTCACAACCGGCGCGGCTGACGTTGAAGCCGCTGCGGGGGCATAGGCAGGCGCGGCTGCCACTGGGAGAGGTGCCATCGGCGACCGCTTCCAGGATTGCTCAGTATAGGGCCGTGCAACGGGCGGCGCGCCGGATGTAACGGGCTCGGGAAGGGCTGCCACTTCAACCGATTTTGCACCCGCACCGTAAGGTCCGCGCGGTGTCGACCGGGCTAGAGAATTATCGTAGTCCGATGCCGAACGCGAATTGACCGGCGGGGCCGGCTGGGCGTTCACGGCTTCGGGGGGATCATTAAGATTGAACGACGCGCTGTCAAAGCGGGTCACGTCGGCGCTGCATCCGCTCAAAATTCCGGATACGGCTGCGAAAACGATTGCGGCACACTGCGGTGTTTTGAGGCCAAAACAAACGCGACGGCCAAAGCCAGTCAAATACATCATGATACGCACCTCTACTCGCACTATCCATTAACCTTCCTTCGGTTAACGGGGCGTTAAGAGCCCCTGCGACTATGCGAATTCCCGTAAGCCTCCGCTCTCCTCCCCGGCGTTGATCGCGCTCTATTGGCCCTTTACGGCCCAGCAAATGGCATTGCGCGGCTTAGTCCGGGGGGACTGAGCCAAGCATATCCGTTAGACCCAGATTACGCTTAATTCACGGAGGGATTTCGGCTTTCCAGCGGCTTTTGCGGGCGGCTGCAACTGTCAGGATTTTAACCGTGACGCTGCCTGCTCGAGCGTTTTTTTAAGCGCCGCAAGCCGATCACGATCTGTCAAATCGAGGCTCAGCGGCGTCACAGAAATTTTTTGTGCCGCGACAGCTTCGAGGTCGGTTCCGGGGAGAAGCGTCGACTTACGACGTTCAAACCCAAACCAAAAATACGGCGTTCCCCAAGGATCAGAACGGCTTTCAATGTTGAGCAGAGCCGCGTCGCGCACGCCTTGCGTTGTAACTGCGATACCGGCGACATCGTCAGGCGCGACATCTGGAAAGTTGACGTTGATCAGCGATCCGGGCGGCCAAGACCCCTCAATAAGTTTTGTGATCAGTGACGGTGCGTGCGCCAAGGCCGTATCCCACAAGGGCTGCTTCCCAGCCTCATCGAAGCTCATCATCAACGACAGTGCGATCGAACGGATACCGAGGATGGTGCCTTCCATCGCCGCCGCAATAGTGCCCGAATATGTGATGTCGTCGGCGAGGTTCGAACCGTGATTGATGCCAGAGAGGATCAAATCAGGCGGCTGATCTTTGAGGATGTGGCGCACGGCCATGATGACGCAATCGGTCGGCGTACCGGCGACCGCGAACGTGCGCTCATCGACGGTGCGCAGGCGCAGCGGTGTGTGCAGCGTCATCGAGTGCGACGTGCCGGATTGGTTGGTTTCGGGAGCAACGGTCCACACGTCCGGCGACAAGCCGAGCGCAATTGCTTTGAGGACTTCGAGACCTTTGGCGTGAATGCCGTCGTCGTTAGTGATGAGTATGCGCATGGGGTTCCTGGTTGGCTGCGTCCCCTCCCCCCTTGTGGGGGAGGTGGCGCGAAGCGCCGGTTGGGGGGAAATCCGTGACGACTGAAATCGACCTCCGAATTTAGAACGCCAGCCTCCGGGAATCCCCCCACCCCGGCCCTCCCCACATGGGGGAGGGGGATTCAAACCTTCGCTATCATCGTCATGCCGCCCATGTACGGGCGCAAGGCCTCCGGAATTGTGACAGAGCCGTCGGCCTGTTGATAATTCTCTAGTACGGCGATCAGCGTCCGTCCGACCGCAAGGCCCGAGCCGTTGAGGGTGTGAACGTAGACCGGCTTGCCGCCATCCTTGGGGCGATAGCGCGCATCCATGCGACGGGCCTGAAAATCACCGCACACCGAGCATGACGAGATTTCGCGATAGGCATTCTGACCCGGCAGCCAGACTTCGATGTCGTAGGTTTTCTGCGAGGCGAAGCCCATGTCGCCGGTGCAAAGAAGCATCGTGCGGAACGGCAGGCCGAGACGTTTCAGAACTTCCTCGGCGCAACCGGTCATGCGCTCGTGTTCTTCGCTGGAATTTTCGGGCGTGGTGATGGAGACGAGTTCGACCTTGGTGAATTGATGCTGGCGGATCATGCCGCGCGTGTCTTTACCCGCCGCTCCCGCTTCCGACCGGAAGCACGGCGTGCAGGCCGTCATGCGCATAGGCAGTTGCGCTTCGTCGAGGATGGATTCGCGGACGATATTGGTCAGCGAGACTTCGGCGGTGGGGATTAGCCAGCGGTACTCCTTAAAATCAAATCGTTTCTTGGTCCACTTTCCGTCGCTATCCTGCACATACCTAACGTCGAAATATTCTTCTGGATCATCTCGAGAAAGGCGCTCAACAGTTGAATTGTAGTCCTTTATCTGTTGCTCCGACCAATCGCCCTTTCTCTGAAGGCCATCAGGCGTCATTTCAAGTTTGCTATCGGGATATTGAGCAACCAGCATCGTCGCTCGGAAAAGGTCGTTTTTAAACTTTGGAAGATTGCCGGTGCCATAGGCCGCCTGATCTTTGACCAGCAACGGCGGGTTGTGTTCGACGTAGCCGCCGAGATTGCCGTTCGCCGGGCTTGTGTGCAGATCAAGCATGAAGGCGCCAAGCGAACGCTCAAGCCGGGCGAGTGCACCCTTGAGAACAACAAACCGGGCACCGGAAATTTTTTGCGCTGCTTCGAAATCCATCATCCCCAGGGCTTCGCCGATTTCGAAGTGCTGCTTGGGCGGAAAGTCGAATTTGCCCGGCGCGCCAACTTTGCGGACTTCGGTGTTGCCCGTCTCGTCCTTACCTTCCGGCACATCTTCGCGCGGCAGATTGGGAATGACTTCAAGCGCGGCTTTGATCTCGGCGTCGATGCGCCGTTCCTCGATTTCGCCGGCGGCAATCGCGCCTTTGAGCGCCTGCACCTCGGCCATCAGCTTGGCAGCCGTTGCGTCGTCCTTCGCGGCCTTGGCCTTACCCACTTCCTTCGAGACGGTATTGCGTTGGCTCTGCGCATCTTGCAGCACGGCGAGGCAAACACGCCTTTGCTCATCGAGCGCAATCAGCTTGTCCGCCGCGAACTGATCGGCGATGCCCCGCCGCTGCATCGCCGCGTTAAAAACGTCAGCGTTGTCTCTGATCCATCTGATGTCGAACACGGGGGCCTCTGGTGCAATTGAATGTGGTAGAAATTGTATAAGATGAGCCGTACAGCCGGTCCAGCGACCAGTCGGATATCCAAACACCCACCAAATCCAGAGTGTTGCGTCATCCCCGCGCAGGCGGGGATCCGTCCAGGCCGATAAATTGCGTTTTGACGGATTCTTGGACGGATCCCGGCCTTCGCCGGGATGACGGACGGGAAAGACGTGGTTATTAGTGTCGAAAGAAACTCTTCGCGAAAGTAACGAGTCAGTGGGCAAGTTTTTAAAACATCGGAGATCCCCCAACCGGTGCCCCACCCACCCGGGTGCGTTTCTTCGTGAAATCGTGCTTCCCGCATTGCCAATTCCCAAAACAGAATTTGCCAAGTCTTTGGGAATTTCGCGGCAGGCCCTCTATGATTTATTGTCGGAGAAACAGCCCGTGACGTCCCTGATGGCCGTGAGATTGGGTTTTGTATTTGATCAATCACCAGCCTCGTGGCTAAACATGCAAACGGCTTATGATCTCTGGCATGCTGAGCGTCAGATCGATCGCAGCAAAATGAAGCCCCTGAAGCTCGCGAGCTAACCCGGCGCTGCTTTCACCCTAAATTCAAATGAAGAATAGGGGCGGCGACACTAAAATTGCTGTTGCCGCGCCTCATTCTTGTTAGCGGCAATCCCAGATGCCGTGTGGGGTGAACGAACCGTCGCACACCGCGGCAAGGCCGGTCGTTACTGGAGCGGCTACTGCAATGGAATTGGCACCCGCGAATAACGCAGCGGCAACAACAAAAGTCTTAATGAATGTCGACATGGGGAAGCTCCATAATTTGGTTTCAAACTCTGTTTGATGAACCGGCTGCCGTGTGCAACGCGTCCATGGAAAGAGTTACGAACCTAGAGCGACCGGTGTTTCGCATTTGGCCATGCCGATACGACGTGAGAGCCATGCGAAACAAGCGTGTAACAAAACCAACCTAAACGAGGTTACGCCGATGGCGCAGGCGGCTTTTTCTCCACCCAGCGCACGGCAAAGATCGAGGCTTCATAGAGCGCGATTGTCGGCAGGGCCATGATGACCATGCTTAGCGCGTCCGGCGGCGTTAGGATCGCGGCAGCGGCGAAAATC
>JAYUCQ010000183.1:0-12540 GCA_043740265.1 Hyphomicrobium sp. | reverse complement strand
GATGGGAAGGTTGGCATCGTTGCCGCGCCAGAGTTCCTGGAAGACGTATTCGGCCTGCATGCGCGTGTTGACGAAGATGAGGGTCAGGCGGCTCTTGCAGATGGCATCATAGACTTCGCCCATGGCGTAGCGGGCGGTGTGACCGGACCACGGAATTTCCGCGGCGGCTTCGAGAATTTTGATATCGGGCTTGGCGCCGCCGTTCACAGTGACAAGGTCCGCGAGATGCAGACGCGATTCAGGTTCGGTTTGGGGAACGAGGAAGGCGCGCAACTCGGTTGGCCGGGCAACAGTCGCCGAAAGCCCGATCGTCATCACGTCGGGGGCCAGGTGCCGCAGCCGCGCGATGCCAAGCGCCAGCAAGTCGCCGCGCTTGGACGCTGCCAGCGCATGGAGTTCGTCGAGAATGATGGTGTCGAGATCGGCAAAGAGATAACCGGCGTCAGGATGGCTGAGGAGCAGCGCCACCTGTTCGGGCGTTGTCAGCAGAATGTGCGGCGGCTGCGTCCGCTGCCGGGCCTTACGTGCAACAGACGTATCACCGGAGCGCGTTTCGGTGCGGATATTGAGGCCCATGTCTGTAATCGGTGCCGTCAGATTGCGGGCGACATCGGCGGCAAGGGCTTTCAGCGGCGATACGTAGAGAGTTCTGAGCCCTGCGCCTTTTTTCTCAAGCCGCCCTTGTGACAAGCGAATGAGCGACGGCAGGAAACCAGCAAGCGTTTTGCCGGCACCCGTCGGTGCGATGAGCAGAACGGAGCGGCGTGCCAATCCGGCTTCAAGCAGAGCCAGCTGATGCGGTCGTGGTTGCCATCCGCGGCTTTCAAACCAATCGGCGAATACCGGCGGCAGGGCTACCTGGCCTGATGCCGGTGGCTCGTTCGCAGATGGCTGTGCAGGCGCTCGCCGTCGTGCTGACATGAAGCCCTTTAAGCTACAAGGCTGAGACGCGGCCGTTGGCTAAATGGCTCGCCTGAACGCGTGCCTATGGTGTAAGCGAAGGCGCAAGGGTGCGCAAATGCCCGTTGGAATTCAGGAGACGGTGACGATGAACTTGCGGGATTTTCTGGGCGGGTCGCCTCTTGCGGTCGTCCTGCGGCTGGCGTTGCTGTCCGTCCTGGTTGGTTTGCTGCTGTCGTTTGTCGGCATTACACCGCGCAATTTCTTTTATGTTTTGGATCAGTTCGCGCGCAGCATCTATGATCTCGGTTTTGGTGCGTTCTCTTGGGTTCTCGATTACATGCTGCTTGGCGCTATGCTGGTCGTGCCTCTGTGGTTTGTGTTGCGGCTTCTCAGAGCCCGGCCCGGCAATGATCGTGAGGGTAGCCGCGATTAAGCCTGGGGCTTCTTGGCCCATTCATCCGCACGCCGTCCGCGCAACGCCGCAAGGCCGCCCGGCCCGGCGCGGCGCGCTTCATCTGTCAGGTGAGACTTTATGCGGCCTATAAGTGCCGGACCCTCGTAGATCAGGCCAGTATAAAGTTGTAGCAGGGTGGCACCGGCTTCGATTTTCGCAAGTGCCGTCGCGGGGCTATCAATGCCGCCAATGCCGATCAACGGAATTTCTCCATGCGTTGCCCGGTAGACGCGCGCAAGCATCGCCGTTGAACGGTTGAAGAGCGGGCGGCCGGATACGCCGCCGGCTTCACCGGACTTGGCGTCCTTCAAGCCGCTTCGCGACAGCGTGGTATTCGAAATCGCAATGCCATCGACGGCGTGGGCTTTGAGCCGTTCGCAGATGGGCGCGATGTCATCTTCTGCGATGTCGGGCGCAATTTTTACAATGATGGGGCGGCGCGGTCCGCCCCTTGTCTCCTGTGCGGCACGGGCCGCCATAACGCGCTCAAGCAATTCGTCGAGGGCTAGGGGTGCTTGCAGATCACGTAGACCCGGCGTGTTCGGCGACGAGATATTGACCGTGAAGTAGCTGGCGGCATGATGGAACGTCTCGATGCCTTTGACGTAATCGGCACTACGATCCGTTGAGTCTTTATTGGCGCCGATGTTGACGCCGACGATACCGCCTCTGTGCCGTCGTGCCTCCAGCCGTCCAAGCGCTGCAGCGTGGCCGCCATTGTTGAATCCAAGACGGTTGATGAGGCCGTGATCGCTGATCAAGCGAAACACGCGCGGCTGAGGGTTCCCCGCTTGCGGCTTCGGCGTCACCGTGCCGATTTCGGCAAAACCGCATCCAAGCCCCAGAACGCCGTCCGGCACGCGGGCATCCTTGTCATAACCGGCGGCAATCCCGATGGGGTTGGGAAATGATAAACCGAATACGGTCTGCGCGAGCACTTCGTCATCCTTCGTGGCGGCACGCGGATAGAGACCGCTTTCAAGCGCCTTTAGGGTGGCTTCGTGTGCAACCTCGGGCTCAAGTGCGAAGATGGCGGGACGGGCGAGTGCATAGAGCGCCGACAGCATCACAAGGTGTCCTTGTCAAAAATGGGAATTGCGCCAGCTCCGAGCGGCAACGTCTTCTGCCACAGCGCCAATTCTACAGGCAGCGGCCCATAGTAGTGCGGAAACATATCGCCGCCGCGCGAGGGTTCCCATTTGAGATGTGGCGCGAGGGTCACCTTGTCGAACGCTACAACGAGTAGGTCAGGCTGGCCGATGAAGTATTTTTGCAATGTGCCCAAAACTTGCGCAGACGTGGAGAGATGAATAAAGCCGTCGCGCAGGTCATCGGCAGAGCCGGAATAAAATCCTAGCGACTGAGCTTTTGTCCAGGCCTCAGCCGGTACGATCTTGAAAACTCTAGATGTTTGCGGCCCGAAATCATCAGTCATCGAAGTGCTTCACCAAATGAACATGTGCCGTCAACAAAAGAAAGCATACAGCGGTTATATTTTTTCAGACGAATGTCCCTCTTGATCGCTGACTACGGAAACATGGTAGGACTAGTGATCAAAGTTTGCAGAAGCTGGTAACGGTCCTGCGGGCGCGTGACAACCCGGGCGGGCGGTGACGCATAGTCAGCGCAGCCGCGCCAATCAACCAGAGAAGTTCGTTTTGTGCTGACGACTGCGGCGCTCACGCTATCGGAACTGCTTTCGGGCCCGTTTCAGCTGAATGTACCTGTGTATCAGAGGCCGTATTCCTGGGTGACGCCGCAGGTAGAGCAGCTGATCGACGATTTGCTTGAAGCCGCGGGCCTCGGTTCCAATCCAGATGCGGACGAGAGTTATTTTCTCGGCAACATCCTGCTCATGGACGCGCCTGGTACAACGACCTTGCGTATTACGCCCAAAATGTCGCCGCGCGAGTTCGATGTCGTCGATGGTCAGCAACGGCTGGTGACGCTACTGACGCTGTTTTGTGTTCTGCGCGATCTTGAAACGGCGGCCAAAAAGCTGCTCGGGCGGCGCGTCCAGCGGATGGTTTTGGCGCAGCAAGGAAGCCGCTTCTTCCGCACCGAACGGTTCCGGATGCATCTCTCGAGCCGGGATCGCGCGATCTTTGAGGAGTTTGTGCTGCCCGCCGGAAGCACTGACATCAAGGCTGAAATGCCCGCGTTGTCGGATTCGGAGCGTTCTATCCTGGCGATGCGGGATTTAATCCGTTCGCAAATGTCGCCGATACCGGAAGACATCCGGGGCCGGCTGTTTGAATACGTCGCAGAAAAGTGCCAGGTCGTCGTCATAGTCAGCCACGACATCGACCGGGCGCACCGCATGTTCGTGGTTCTAAACGAGCGTGGCAAGAAGCTGCAACGCGATGACATCCTGAAAGCCGATATTCTGAGCCGCGTGCCTTCATCAGACATCAATTGGATTGCGGAGCGATGGGACCAGACCAGCGCCGAACTGGGCAAGGATTTCGAGATCTTTTTTTCTCATGTGCGGAAGATTTACGGCTACGATAACCGTCAGGTTGTGTCCGGTGTCCGTTCCGTCATAAGCGATGCCGGAGGTGCCGAACCCTTTGTCAATTCGGTCTTGGTGCCTTTGGCGCACACCTATAAGACGATCTTGGCGCAGGATGCGCCGGGACTGCCAGCCGACATTGGCCGCCGGTTGCGATATCTGAATAAACTCGCCGACGGCGATTGGGCGCCGGCCGCCATGCTTGCCCTCAACGACTGGCAGCGCGATCCCGAACGCGCACAAATGCTGATCGCTGAAATCGATCGCATGGCGCATTTGATGCGGCTCTTATGTGCAGGGGCCGGCAAGCGCAGCCGGCGGTTCAGCGACATCGTCGATGCCATCCGCTCGGGCGCGCCACTGGACGAGCGCCACGCGGCATTCCAGCTGACGCGGGAAGAATCACGCAGCATCGCCTTCCATATGAAAGATTTGCACAAGCGCGGACCTAAAATCTGCAAATTGATGCTGCTGCGATTGGGCGATGTGTTGAGCGGGCGTATCCTCGACGTCGATCCTGAACTTTATACGATCGAACATATCCTGCCGCAGCGGCCGTCAGCGACCAGCGAATGGCGGCGGCTGTTTCCAACCGCAGAAGATCGCAGCCAATGCGTCGAGAGTCTGGGAAATCTGGTGCTCATCACGCAGGTGCAAAACGACAGGGCGCGCAATGCGTCGTTCGAAGCCAAAAAAGCAATTTACGCCGAGGAAACGGCGCGAGCGCCGCTGTTACCAATCACATCTGATGTGATCTCCGCCGCACAATGGCGGCGCGAAGAAATCGAAGAGCGCGAATTGCGCCTGTTGACGATGGTCGCTAATCTTTGGCGCATCGACGTCACGTTATCGAAAGCAACGGTGCGCGGCAAAGGGGCTGCAGCCGCACCCGACGCTCCCGTTCCAGATGTGACCGGCCGGCTGCGGTCTTGAGAATTACCCCCGCGACAGCTCGCCAGATTTGGCTTTGGCAATAAGCGCGCGCGTTTCAGGAATGCCATAGAGCGCAACAAAGGTGCCAAGCCGCGGCCCGCGTTCCTGACCAAGCAGGACTTCGTAGATCGCCTGGAACCAATCGAGCTTAACGCCGGGACCGCCGGCCGGTCCAGCTTTGGCGTGATCTTGATAGCGCGGAATGGCGCGGCCGACATCCAGCAGCACGCTTTGAATGGCGTCGGCGTCGCTGCCAGCTGGAAGATTGCCGAGCGTGGCATCCAGCGCCGTCAACGCGCCAACTTCAACGTCATCAGGGGCGCGATACTTTTTGTTCGGCCGGACGAAATCCTTGTAGTAGCGGATGGCGTAGTCCGACAGCTTATCGAGGATGGGATTGGCTTGCGGCGTGGCGCCCGGGCTGTACTTGCGCACGAAGCCCCACAGCACGTCTTTGTTTTCAGCGTTCGAGACAGAAACCAAATTGAGCAGCAGCCCGAACGTGATGGGCAACTCAGGCTTTGGCGGATGGCCGGCGTGAATATGCCAAACAGGATTGTCGAGCTTCTGCTTACTGTCCTGCTTCGGGTAGGCGGTCAGGAATTGTAGATATTCGTCAACCGCGCGCGGAATGACGTCGAAGTGCAGCTTCTTGGCGCTCTTTGGCTTTTGGAACATGTAGAGCGATAAGCTTTCAGGCGAGGCGTAGGTCAGCCACTCGTCAATGGTCAGTCCATTACCCTTGGACTTGGAAATCTTCTGGCCTTGGTCGTCGAGGAAGAGCTCATAAACGTAGTGCTGCGGGGCCACGCCACCGAGAATTTCGCAAATCCGGTCGTAGATGACGGCGTTGGACAGATGATCCTTGCCGAACATCTCAAAATCGATGCCGAGGGCTGCCCATCGCATGCCGAAGTCGGGTTTCCATTGCAGCTTCACGCCACCACCCGTCACGGGCATGGTAACATCGGTGCCATCTTCATCTGCAAACGTGATTGTGCCGGCTTTGGCATCGACTTTTTTCATCGGCACATAAAGTATGCGGCCCGACGTTGGCGAAATCGGCAGGAACGGGCTGTATGTTGCTTGCCGTTCCGCGCCGAGCGTCGGCAGCATGACGGCCATGATGTCGTCATAGCGTTCGGCGGCGCGCAGCAGGCCCTCATCGAATTTGCCAGACTTGTAATAGTCCGTGGCGCTGGCGAATTCGTAATCGAAGCCGAAGGTATCCAAGAACCGGCGCAGCATCGCGTTGTTGTGATGCCCGAAGCTTGGGTAGTCGCCGCCAAACGGATTGGGCACAACGGTCAGCGGCTTGTGCAGATGCGGCTCAAGAAATTTCTTGTCCGGAACGTTGTCCGGAATTTTACGCATGCCGTCCATGTCGTCGGAAAAGCAAATGAGGCGCGTTTTGCGGCGTCCTTGCGTCAGCACTTCGAAAGCGTGCCGCACCATTGTCGTGCGCGCAACTTCGCCGAAGGTGCCGATATGCGGCAAGCCCGATGGGCCATATCCGGTTTCGAAGATGACGGTCTTGTCCTTGCCGCCGGGCTGTTTGTCCAAGCGCTGGATGAGGCGGCGGGCCTCTTCGAAGGGCCACGCCTTGGCGTCGGCGGACGCAGCGAGAAGGTCGGGATCAAGAAGCGGAGCAAGGGCGGCGGACGTCATCGGGCGAGCAATCTTATGATATTTGGGAAAGCGGGAACGGAGCAGAACACCCCGGAGCGCGCGCACCGTAGGGTCGAGGGCAGGCGGCGTCAACTTTGACGCTTTATTGGGACTTCAGAAAAGCGGCAACCGCGGCTGCGGCATCTGCAAGGTTGCCGGTTTGGGTGAAGACGGAATTGCCGCGCGGGCCAAAATCGTGATCGCCGTCGCCAATCCAATGAAATCGTATTTTTGGCGAGAGTTTCATGGGTTCTATTCTGGAGCGGGTGCCGAACGGGTCGCGCGTGCCCTGCACGATCAAGGTTGGGCAGGCGATAATTTCGAGGTGGGCGGTGCGCAATTTTTCTGGCTGATTGGGCGGATGAAACGGGTAGCCAAGACAGACCAGACCCGAGATTGCGCCTGAGCGGAAGTGTTCGTCCGCAATCATGCTGGCGACGCGTCCGCCGAGCGACTTGCCGCCGATGAAGAGTTTCTGGCCGTTGGGCGCACGCGCTGAAACGGCGCTGATCAGTTCGGCGTATTCTCGCGTAAGCACATTGACATTGGGTGGTGGCCGCTTCGGGCCACCGTGCCGCCGGGCCTCCATGTAGGCGAATTCAAAACGCGTGATCGCGACATCGTGACCGGCAATCAACTGCGTGATGGCCTCCAAAAAGGAAAAATTTATCCCCGCCCCTGCGCCATGCGCGATAATGAGCCGGTGAGCAGCATTTTCGGGGCCGTCTTCTAGAATGTAGGTCATGCGTCAAGATTAAGGACCGGGTTTGCAGGTTTGGAAAGTGCGTTTTTGACGGCCAAGAAAAGGAGCGGTTGTTGTGTTTGAAGGCATGACTGAAGCGGCGATAAGGTTTACGGTATTTACGAGCGTGTTTGCGCTGCTGGCAACTGTTGAGCTTTTGCGGCCGCGACGGCGGCTTGTTGCTAGCAAAGCCCGGCGCTGGGTGACGAACCTCGTGATCGTTGGCATTGATGGCGCGGTCGTTCGAGCGATGGCGCTTCTCGCTGTGCCTTTGGCTGGAACGGCCGCAGCGGCCTATGCCGGCGCGCATGGCATCGGAATTTTCAATTGGCTCGATTGGCCGCAGTGGCTTGAAGCGGCTCTGACCGTGATCGCGCTCGACTTTGCGATTTGGGCGCAGCACGTTGCCACACACAAGGTCCCACTGTTATGGCGCGTGCATCAGGTGCACCACGCCGATGTCGATATTGATGTGACGACGGCGGTGCGCTTTCATCCCATCGAGATCGCGCTGTCCGTTCTATGGAAGATCGTGTGTGTTTTTATCCTCGGGCCCGCGGTTTTCGCCGTTGTGCTGTTTGAGATCATTCTGAACGCAGGCGCCATGTTTTCGCACGCCAACATCGCCGTACCAGGGCCGCTCGACCGGGTTCTGAGACGGCTGATTGTGACGCCGGACATGCACCGGGTGCACCACTCTGTCTTGCGAAACGAGCACGACAGCAATTTTGGCTTCAACCTATCGGTGTGGGACCGGCTGTTTGGCACTTACGTCGAAAATCCGGAAAAAGGTCACGATGCTATGACGATAGGCCTGCCGGCTTATCAGACGGATGAACCGGCGCGGCTGGATTGGAGCCTGTCTTTGCCGTTCAAGGCAGTGCCACGAGGGCCGTCTGACAGGTAAGAGCCTGATTTTGGCCCGAGATGAGGCTATGATATAGTCCGGTTTGGGAAAAAGCAGGGAAACATGGGTTTTAGGCGCTGGTTGACAGTGTTGACATGCTTAACGGCTGCGGGCGTTGCGCTCGCCCGTCCGGGCGATGTTATGCCGGTCGCCACGCGCCTGATCGCCCCGCTTTTGGTGCAGACGCAGGCGAAGTCCGTTGAGGCCGTGCAATCGCTGCCGGATTTTATTCCTGGCGATCATGATCTGACGTTCAAAGGCGGCGACGAACTCGACAATGGATCAGACAATAGGCCAGTCGCGGCACGTGAAGCCGCGTCCAGCGCTACTGCAACGCTAACGCCAGCCGCGCCGCCGACGGTCACGGCCGCGGTGACGCCGGTTACCCCGGCTGATACCGGCGTTCGCGAAATGCCGGCGCCCGCAGCGGCACCAAGTGCTGCTGCAATCGATCCGCTCAATGTTGAAGATGGATCAAAGCCAACGCAGACGGTCACGGTTGAGCCCGATCCGACACTGCCGCAACCGCCGCCGCCCAAGCGCCCGCTGATCGCGGCGAAAACTTTGTTTGGCGCTGCGAAAGTGGCGGCGCCGCTGGCAGCACGCGCCATTGGAACTTACGCCCGTGGCTGTCTTGCGGGCGGCGTCGCCCTGCCAGTTGATGGACCGGCGTGGCAAGCGATGCGGCTATCGCGCAATCGCAATTGGGGCCACCCGGCGCTTATTAAGCTGGTCGAGAAACTCGCGACCGACTCGCAAAAGAAAGACGGCTGGCCAGGGCTGCTCGTCGGCGATATTTCGCAGCCGCGCGGCGGGCCGATGCTAACTGGGCATGCCAGCCACCAGGTTGGTCTTGATGCCGACGTTTGGCTGACGCCGATGCCGGGCCGGACGTTGAGCCGCAAAGAGCGCGAGGAAATCAACGCCACGTCGATGCTCGATGCAACCGACATCGCCGTCGATAAAAAAATCTTCACCGAAGGCCAAGTGGCGTTGATCAAGCGCGCCGCGTCATATCCGGAAGTCGAGCGCGTGCTGGTGCATCCGGCGATCAAGAAGGCGCTGTGCGAGGTTGCGGGCGCCGATCGCAAGTGGCTCGACAAAGTACGGCCCATCGCTGGGCATTATTATCATTTCCATATCCGCATCGCTTGCCCCGCGGGTTCAACGTCGTGCGCGCCGCAAAAGCCGCCGCCGGGAGACGATGGCTGCGGCAAGGAAGTGCAAGAGTGGCTGGCTCGCGTGACGCCTTCGAAGACGCCGGCACCGCCGCCGCCACCGGGCTACAAGCCGCCGCCGCCGAAGCCGCCGATCACGCTGGCAAGTTTGCCGCAAGAATGCACCGCCGTGCTGGAGACAGGACCGGGTGCCGTTGCGATTCCCGCCGACGCCAAGATGGACCTGAAGTCTATCGCCAATGCGCCAGCGGCATTGCGGCCACATCTGCGCAAGTTGAGTTCTGTGGCTGTGAAGAAATAGGTTGCGGTCAAGCGTCAGCGCAGACCCAACAATAACTTCGTGCCCCGAATTCAAACACGCGGAAAAAATTGTCATTCCGGGCGAACCCGCTTGTGAGACCCGGGACCCAGCGTTTTTATATTGGCGCGTTCCGGCCGGTTTGAGGAACGAGAGTTGGGAACGCGCCGGACGTTTCGTCATCCCGCGTAGTGTGAGCGACGATGGCGAAGCCATCGCAGGCGGAGAACCCGTCAAGCGTCATTGGGGCACGAAATCACCGCTCAAATTTCGCCTGCGGTTCTTTTCTAACAGTTGTCCAGGACGGTTCCCCGCCTTGGCGGGGATGACGTCGACGAAAGGTCACGCGTTCAGACTTAACAAGAATGGTGAACGGAATTTTTCATCGTGCCTTGCGGCTGGCTCGCCCGCGCCTGAGGCGCACGAGCGTTGGGACGAGTCGCAAGGCGCCAACAAAAAGCGCGTTTACTATAGGAATTTCTCGACAGCGTGACGCTCCTGTGGTAGGATATTTGTATGGTCGGAAGTGTGGGTGGTGGGAGCTTGGATGCTCTAGCCGCCTTTTTTTGTGGGCGGTTCCGGCTCTCCTTCGTCGAGCCGGCCGCCAGGGACGGAGCACCGCACGATCGCTGCGCGACGCGGGCATGATGGTGTCGCGAGATGAGCCTCACCCCGCGCAAGAAACGCCGGTGCCTTTGAGGCCGCAATAGCCGTTGGGTACTTTGGCGAGGTATTGCTGGTGGTACTCTTCTGCGAAATAGAACACCGGTGCCGGTGCGATTTCGGTGGTGATGTCCCCAAAACCGCGTGAGGCAATGGCGGCTGCGTAGGCGTTGCGTGAAGCCCGGGCCGCCGGCAACTGCGCGTCGGTCGACGTATAAATCACGGAGCGATATTGCGTGCCGGTGTCGTTGCCTTGGCGGAAGCCCTGCGTCGGGTCATGCGCTTCCCAAAACGTTTTAAGCAGCGTCGCGAATGTGATCTCCGACGGGTCGAAAACAACGCGTACGACCTCGGCGTGTCCGGTTCTGCCGGTGCACAGTTCGTCATAGGTAGCATTTGGCGTGAAGCCGCCAGCGTACCCGACGGCCGTGATCCAGATGCCGCGGCCGAGGTTCCAGAACAAGCGTTCAGCACCCCAGAAGCAGCCGAGACCAAAGTCTACAACTTCAAATCCAGCCGGATAGGGCGCGTGCAGCGGGCGCGAAAACAGGTAGTGCTCGGCATCGGCTTTAAGGATGGGCTGTGTGCGGCCCTTGGGCGCTGAATCGGCTGAGGGCATGGCGGCAATTTTGCGGGCGAAAATCATGGGGCTGAAACTCACGCTGGGATTTATCGATGCCCAGTATACGCAAACAGGCAGCGCCATGTTGCACCGAAGCCCCGCCGCTCACGTTCTGTTGAAGTCTGGCTGTTGAAGTCCGGCTGTTGAAGTCTGGCTGTTGAAGTGTGTCAGTTGATGAAGATTTGCACTTCGTGGCGCGGCCGGCCGGCATAGCCGCAGAACAAGGCGAGGGCGGCAAAGACGACATAGGCTGGCAGTCCGAGGATGGTTACTAGCACAGGGTCCCAGATCTGTGCGCCGAGCGTCCGCGTGACCGCCGCCTTAAACGACGCAATGGCCGAGGGGGCGAAACCGGTCATACGCTCCAGCAGCGATAAGGACTGAAATCCAGACTTGGTGGCATGAGCGGCTGAAAAATCACTGGCAAAGGTGAAGAAGGCCAGCATCGCAAACAAAGCGGCGAGAAACTGCAACATGATGCGCGGCCGCGTCTCGGTATTTATGACGAAAACGATGAGCGCCGCCGCCAGAGCCACAATGGCCCCACGGATCAGCCATGGCGAGGGCGGCTCCCCCGTTTCGCGCCAGATGGCGATGGCAGCCGCGGAGGCCAGCAGCGAAATCACCGATAGCAACTTGAGGAGGATCTGGCTGTTCATGGGTATCGAGACTGCCGCAGAGTTGCGCATCTTTTGTGGCGCCGGGCGGCGCGGGTCAAGTCCTGTATCGGCTCAGGGTCAAGGAAACTGCGGGCAAAAGCTGGCCGGCGCGGCACTTTCCCGGCTTGGTTGCGATTCAAGCGGCGATGGGTATAGTGCGGCCGTTCCAGACGACTTGCGGAGGGATGGCCGAGTGGTTGAAGGCGCTCGCCTGGAACGCGTGTAGGCTCGTAAGGGTCTCGTGGGTTCGAATCCCACTCCCTCCGCCAATTCGCCGATAGTCCGGCCTCACCGCGCCACGAACCTCAGACAATATCCGGTTTGCAGGAATGGCAGTGCAACGAGGTTGTTCGCCACCTACGCCCGGTCTAGGTATTCGGCGGCGGCCTCAAGCAGCCAATGCGTAAAGCTATCCGCAAAACTGCGGAACATGGCGATTTCATATGTTGGCGCGGCGTCTGTCTGCCACAGTATGACGCCGATGTGGCTGGCGTGCGTGATGGCGACGCCATTGGCTTTGAAAGCGCGGGGATGGAGGTCGACCGGCAGTCCTTTTGCCAGCACGTCGCGGGCGCGCGATCCGGAAATGCGTACCACGGCACGTCCGTCTGACTGATCGACGACGGATGCAAGCCCGGCCAGCAAGGGTTTTAATTCCAGTTCGATGTCGCGGCCAGTATGCGAGCCAGCCCCGCGTTCGGCGACCGCAAGCCACTGGTCTGGGCCGTACCAGACGAAGGCGATGTCGCGGCCTTGGATGCGTTCGGGCGATGACGGGAGCTCAACACCGTAAGCTTTGAGAATGGCAGCCTTCACTGCGGCCGCCTTGCCTTTGGCGGCGGCGAAGCTTGCAAGCGTCAAATCTTCGCGCACGCCGATTGTCAGCGTTGGGCTTTTCACCAGGTCCCAGTTTGTGAATGCGGACTGCGCCGCCAGTGGAGGATTAGCCACGCAATCTTCCTCCTTCAGCATCGACAAAGCATGGAGCAACGACCTGGACC
>JAYUCQ010000182.1:0-5157 GCA_043740265.1 Hyphomicrobium sp. | reverse complement strand
GGTGCCCCGCCCGGCGCGTTAGCGCCAAAGGCAAGAGGGGCGGATGAGGGGCTTTCGTTCGTTAGCCTGGTCGTTCTCGCCTCGTCAAAGTCCCTCACCTGCCCGCCACTCTCCGGCGCTTTTGCGCCGGGCGGGCATCCTCTCCCCTCGGGAGAGGAAATCACCCCTGCAACTCCACCACCAGAATTCACTCCGCACCCGCGCTTGGTTAACTGGGCGTTAGCGGAAGTCCTCTAATTGTATGGATGTGTGACGCTTCTCCCGGAAGGGGTGGCCTCCTTGCAGGGATGGCCTCCTTGCGGGGCCAGCCGTCTTGTGGAGAGAGATGCGCGTCGCCGGCGGGCAGTGAATAGAGTTTGCAATGCGTGTTTGGGGCGTGAGAGCGTAATGGGCTGGTTTGGCCGCCGGAAATCGGGCGCGACCGGTCCCGGTTGGGGCATTGCGCCGCCGCCGTTGCCGAAGTCTTTTCAGACACTATCGGAATTTGCCCTACGCCCGGCTGCCTACTTCGCGACGCCCGCGGCAACCGGAGTACCTGCAAAAAAACGCGGCATGATCTGGCGCCTGCTGGCGCGTTTGCCGTTCAAAATGCGCGCCTTGATTATTCTGCCGGCGGCTGCTGGTTTAGCTGCGTCAGCGGCGCTGGCGACGATGATGGTCTATTATACGGTGACGTTTCCGCATCCGCTGTCGCTGCGCAACAAGGAACGCGCGCCGGTCATCCGGATTTTAGCCCGTGACGGGTCGGTGCTTGCGGAACGCGGTACGGCTGCCGACTACATGCCGATCGACCTGCTGCCGCGCCATGTGCAATGGGCCGTTGTCGCGACGGAAGACCGCCGCTTCTTCGATCACTATGGGCTCGATCCCGTCGGCTTGGTCCGCGCGCTTTTCACAAATATGCGGGCCGGACGCTTTGCCCAGGGTGGCTCGACGTTGACGCAGCAGCTGGCGAAGAATTTGTTTCTATCGCCAGACCGCACGCTGTCGCGCAAGTTTGAAGAGCTGGGCCTGGCGCTGTGGCTGGAACTGCGGCTGTCGAAAAAGGATATTCTCGAGCTCTATCTCAACCGCGTCTATTTCGGCGGCGGCGCTTACGGCATTGAAGCCGCAAGCCAGCGTTACTTTGACAAATCGGCACGCGAGTTGACGATTGCCGAGGCGGCGCTGGTCGCGGGCTTGCTGAAAGCGCCGTCCAAGTATTCGCCCGCCGCAAGTCCAGGTGCTGCCCGCGCTCGCAGCCGCGTCGTTTTGAGCAAGATGCTGGAAGCGGGCGTCATTACACCGGAAGAAGAACGCAAGGCGCTGGAAGAGCGCATGGTGTTCTACGAACCCAAATCTCAAAAAGACACCAGTGGCGTCAACTACGCCGTCGATTTCGTGCTTGAGCGCTTGCCGCAACTGCTAGGCGGCGGGCACGCAGAAGTCGTTGTTGAAACGACGCTGGATGCGGACCTGCAACGCCGCGCCAACGAGATTGTTGGCAAGGCTTTAGCAAAGCAGGGGACCGCGCTCGGCGTCAGTCAGGCGGCGGTGGCTGTACTCGATACCGATGGCGGCATTCGCGCGCTCGTCGGCGGCCGCAACTATGCCGAAAGTCAATTCAATCGCGCCGTCAAAGCGCATCGCCAGCCCGGCTCGGCGTTCAAGCCGTTCGTCTATCTGGCGGCGCTAGAAAGTGGCATGACGCCGGATACGATCACATACGATCTGCCGCTGACGATCGATGGCTGGGCACCGCGCAACGACAACGGCCAATACACCGGTGAAATCACCTTGAGAAAGGCGCTGGCGCAATCGGTCAACACGGTTGCCGTGCGGCTCAATCAGGCTGTTGGACGCGGCAAGACAATCGAGGTCGCGCATAGGCTCGGCGTGAAAAGCGATTTGCGCGAAGGGCCGTCGCTGCCACTTGGCACGTCAGAAGTTTCACTGCTTGAAATGACCGGCGCTTACGGCGTCTTCGGCAATGGCGGCACGGCGATTGAGCCGCATGCCATCCGCCGCGTGCGCATGAGTTCGGGCCGCGTGCTGTTTGCCCGCGATGTGCCGCGCACCGAACAGATCGTCGATCCGCTCGCCGTTGGTGCGATGAACGATATGCTGAACTATGCGCTGGTGTCAGGCACAGGCCGGCGCGCCGGCATCGCCAATCATCCGGCCGCCGGAAAGACGGGCACGACGCAGGATTTCCGCGACGCTTGGTTCATTGGCTACACCAGTCACCTGTCGGCAGGGGTGTGGATCGGCAACGACAACGGCAAGCCGATGAACCGCGCAATGGGTGGCGGATTGCCAGCCGAAATCTGGCGGCAGATTATGGATGTTGCGCATGAAGGTAAGGCACCTTTGGCGCTGCCGGGAACGACGCGGCAGCCGGGCGGATCGGGTGAAGCGCAAATCTCTTCGCTGCCTTGGACCGCGCCGCAGCCGCGCACGCCGCGCGTCGACAGAATTCAAGAGACGCTGCCGTGGACACCTGACATCGCACCGCCAGCGCAGACGCCAGTGATTTTGCCAGAGGAACCATTAGCGCGGGCTAAGTTGGGCAAAGTGGCGGAGGCCACAAGCGGCAAAGTGGCGGAGGCCACAAAGGGACAAGTGGCGGAGGCCACAACAGGAAAGTTGGCTGAAGCTGCGAAGCCGGCTGGTGGCCGCATCAAAGTTTTACCGCCCGTTCCCGTGCATCCTGAAGCGCCGATGGATGATGATTTCATTGCTAAAGCGCTGGCTGAAACGGCTGTCGAGGATGCGCCGCGGGTAGCCGCGAACGAGACGCTTAAAGCTAAACGGCCGCGCGGGATCATGTCGCTCGGCGGCTGGTGGTGACCTAGTCCGCGTGTTCGCTGGTGGCACCGTAGCGATGCAGATCGAGGCCGTAGATCAACAGCCAGCGCTTCGCGGTTTCGAAATCCGGAGTAGCGCGCCTGACCAGGGCCCAGAAGCGCGGGCCATGGTTCATTTCAGCGAGATGCGCGACTTCGTGAGCGGCCACATAGTCGAGGATATGCGGCGGCGCTAAGATCAGCCGCCAGGAAAAGGATAGGACGCGCGTTGTCGAGCACGAGCCCCAGCGGCTGGTTTGATCGCGGACGGCGATCTTGCTGGCTTTGAGGCCGAGGCACCGGCAGTGATGGGCGACGCGCCGGTCAAGATCGCGGCGGGCTTCGGCAAACAGCCAATCACGCAGACGGCGCGGCGCAAACTCAATCGGACCCGGCACGCGAATTTCTGGCCGGTGACCTTCGACGGTTGCCACAGT
Organism: Hyphomicrobium sp.; assembly: GCA_043740265.1. Classification (GTDB taxonomy): domain Bacteria; phylum Pseudomonadota; class Alphaproteobacteria; order Rhizobiales; family Hyphomicrobiaceae; genus Hyphomicrobium_B. The sequence continues at coordinate 1,895 of JAYUCQ010000182.1, read as the reverse complement.
CACGACACGCGAAGCCTTGTTACCGGTGAAAACAACTTTGTGAGGCTCACCGCGCAGCGGCATGGCAACGCCGTCCCGGAAGGGCACGGGGTCGGGCAGGCTATCGAGACGCTCGCGGACCCAATCGATATGGCGGCTGAGAAATGTACCGGCTTCGTCGAGATCGCATTGCACGGGTATTGTCACGATGACCGCGCGGCTGGTGCGGCTGACTCGAAGCGTTAGACGGCGCGCACCTGAATGACGGCGAACCTGCACTTCAGCGCCAATGTCTTCAAGCCGGTTGCCAGACTTTTTACTCGTCAATCTGGCCGGCTTTTTGGAAGACGTTGACGCATTGGTTTGCCGCATGCGTGGTGACCCCCAAGGAAATAAAAAACGAAGAACAGTGTTTATGACCTGCACCGGTGTGCACCATGACTGATGTGCGCGAGAGTTACAACACTCCCTGCGAGCTCCCGTAGCAATGTTCGCGACACTGCTCCAGCATGAAAGTTGTGTTCTAGTCGCGACGTGTGAAACTGTGGCCCAGTGGTCGCAGAGAGTGGTCGCAGAGAGTTGCCGCAGCTAAGAGGCGCTACGACAGCGACGCGCTCAAGGCTCGCGCAAGTTCGTCGACGTCGGTGGTGTGCGGTATTGGCGCAATGAAGGCGCCGTCTTTGCCCATCAGATAGAAAATAGCGGCGTGATCGAAAGTGTAGTTGCTGGGTGTTTTCTCATCAGGCACTTTTTGCACGTAGACGCGATAGGCTTTGATCGCGGCCGCCACTTCAGTTTCGCTTCCAGTCAACCCGACAAGCCGCGGATGAAAGCTTTTGAGATAGGCGCTGAGTTTTTCAGGCGTATCGCGGGCGCTGTCGATTGTTATGAAAACCGGCGTTACGGCGTCGGCTTTAGCGCCGAGTTTCTCCAGAGCGGCCGTCATAACCTGCAAGCCGGACGGGCAGATGTCAGGACAGCTCGTAAAGCCGAAAAACACCAGCATATAGCGGCCTAGGAAGTCTTTTTCCGTTACGCGCTTGCCGGTTTGGTCGGTTAGATTGAAGGGCCCGCCGACTTGGGCCTTTCCGGACATTTGCGTTTGCGGTAGGCCTGAAGCCATATCACCGCCGTTGCCGGCGAAATATGCCAGCCAGCCGCCGAGGACAAGGCCGCACAGCGCAAGGAGGATAGAACGGGCGTTCATGCGCTTGAAGTCTCCACGCGATTTTGAGTATGCATGTTTAAGTATCAGCGCCGGACATTGCTGGATCGGAGAAGCAGACACAAGCCAATTGGTGCTGCGGCTTGCCGTCACTTAGTGGCACGGATGCTGTCTGGTGCCGGCGTGCCGGGTTCTAGAGCGGCCGTTTCCGCCGTATCAGGCTGCGTATGAGGTAAAGGCCGCAACGCACAAGACGGCTACAAGAATTCGTGAGCTGACCGCACTCACTAGATGTAAGGCAGGCGAATACGAGCACGATGGATCAAGTCAACGTGACGGCAAAACAGCCGCTGGCTAGTCTCAAAGCGGCGAGCGTCAAAGGTATCGTCAACGAGCGTGAGAGCCAATTGCGGCTGGTCACCAGCGTGCGGCTGCGTTGGGCGGCAGTGTTTGGGCAGCTCGCCACCGTCGCAGTTGTCATGGGCGTTTACGGCTTTCCGCTCGAGATTGGCAGTTGCCTTGTTTTGATTGCAATGTCTGCGTGGATGAACGTGTTTTTGTCGATCCGGTTTCCGGCGCGGCACCGGTTCGACAAACACATCGCCACCGTTCTGCTGGCTTATGACATCTTGCAGCTTGCGGGGCTGCTGTATTTTACCGGCGGCATCCAGAACCCGTTCGCTGTGCTTTTGGCAGCACCGGTGACGGTTGCGGCCGCGACGTTGCCACCACGCAATACGGTCGTCCTGGG
>JAYUCQ010000181.1:0-2101 GCA_043740265.1 Hyphomicrobium sp. | reverse complement strand
TGCCGGGGGAGTTATTCATTGTTCGCAACGTCGCCAATCTGGTTCCGCCCTATGAGACGGGCGGCAAATATCACGGCGTCAGCACGGCCATCGAATTTGCTGTGCTCAATTTGCGCGTCAAACATCTGATCGTCATGGGCCATTCGAGCTGCGGTGGTGTCAAAGCGGCCCTCGATCAAAGCGCGGCCATTCAAACGGAAGCGCAGTTTATTTCGCGCTGGATGTCGATGCTGGATGACGCCCGGCTCTCGATTTTGGCGTCGCATCAGCTCAAGTCGCAGCAGGAAAGGCAGCGCGCCCTGGAAATGGAATGCGTCAAGACATCGATTAAGAACTTGCGCACGTTCCCGTTCGTTCGCGACATCGAAGAGCGGGGCAAACTCAACCTTCATGGCGCTTATTTCGACATCAAAACCGGCGAACTATCCGTGCTCAATCACTCGCGCGGCGTGTTCTTTTCATTGTGAGCTGCGCTTGGCCGCATCGATGGCGGGAATGAGTTTTGCGTCAATGGCTTCCGGCGTCAGCGGCCCGGTATGCTTGTAGACAATCATACCCTTGCCATCGACGACGAAGGTCTCGGGCATGCCATAGACGCCCCAGTCGATGGCGCTACGGCCCGTTTGATCGACGCCGACGGCCGCATAGGGATTGCCATAGCGGTTGAGATAGCGGCGGGCGGCGGCGGCGGTGTCCTTGTAGTTGACGCCGTAAAGGCTCGCGCCCGTTGCGCCTGTCAGCTTGTCCAGCAACGGATGCTCTTCAACGCATTGCGAGCACCACGACGCCCAGAAGTTCACGACCGTGACTTTACCTTTGGCGAGATCGGCGCTGGTGAACCCGGGCACCGCCGTGCCGTCAGCGGATAACTCGTCCAGCGCCACGAACGACGACTGCGGTGCCGGCTTGCCGATTAGCATGGACGGAATTTTGGACGGATCGCCGCCGCGCAGCGCAATTGCAAAGAACAGCACGATCGCCGCAAAGACGCCTACGGGCAAAAGCCGCATCCACGCCGAATTGCCCTCGCTGATATTGCCGGCGCTCATGACGTACTCTGCGAGTCTGGGGTAGACGAACGGCGGCGCACACCGCGTGCTTCAAGGTCTTCAAGAGCGGCACGCTGGCGGCGGCCATCGGCGATCAACCAAGCGATCAGGCCGCTGACCACCAGCGCCGTCGCCGCATATGAAATCCAAATGAAAGCTGCGTGAGGACCAAGATCCATGATGCTACTCCGCCGCTTGGGCGTCTGCGGCGCCGTCGCGCCGGGCAACATCCGAAAGCCGCAACGATTTGACCCGGCGGCGCAAGACTTCGGTGCGCATCGCCTGCATGTGCATGGCAAAAAATAGCAATGTAAACCCAAGCGCCATGACCAGCAGCGGCCAGCGCATACTGGGATCAACCGACGCTGTAAATCCCGTCGATGGTTGATGCAGCGTATTCCACCAGTTGACCGAAAACTTTATGATCGGCAGCAGCGTCACGCCAACGAGCGCCAGAACCGCCGTCAATTTCGACGCCAGCGATTCATCTTCGAGTGATGAGCGCAGCGCCATCAGTCCGAGATAGAGGAAGAACAGCACGAGGACGGACGTTAAACGCGCGTCCCATACCCAATAGGTGCCCCACATCGGCTTGCCCCAGAGCGAGCCCGTCAGCAGCGCTAAGAATGTGAAAGCTGCGCCGATCGGAACCGCTGCCTTGGCCGAAACATCTGCCAGAGGATGGCGGAAAACCAGGAGACCAAAGCTCGACAGTGCAACGAGCCCGTAAGCCATCATCGCCAGCCAGGCGCTCGGCACGTGAATGTACATAATCTTCACCGTCTCACCCTGCTGGTAATCCGGCGGCGCGACGAAAAACACGAGACAGAGCCCATAGACAATGATCGCTGCCGACGCACCCGCCACCCACGGCAATAGCTTGCCCGAAAGCTCCATGAACCGGGTTGGATTGGCGAGACGTTGCGTCAAGGTTTGCGTTTGAATTTGCATAAGCGGGATGTAAGCCTTTTGCTGCCGGGATACAAGAAAACGGCTGAGCGGCACGATTTATTGCATTTGAATTCGCAACGCTGCCGCGGCGGCAATCGGTC
>JAYUCQ010000180.1:0-2109 GCA_043740265.1 Hyphomicrobium sp. | reverse complement strand
ATGTGCGCGGCGGTGACGCTGTTTTCGTGTCTCGACACGGTGGCGAAGTATCTTGCGTCCCATTCCAGCATTCAAACCGCCGAGATCGTTTGGCTGCGTTTCACCGGTCAGGCCGTGCTGATGGCGGCCGTCCTCGGACCCACCGCAATTCCCGGATTATTGCGCACCAAGAAGCTTGGTCTGCAGATTGCGCGCTCATTGACGATGCTTGGCTGCACGGCGTGCAACTTTCTTGCGATACAATATCTGCGGCTCGATCAAACCGTGTCGATTGCGTTTTTGGCCCCGCTTGTTGTTGCAGCTCTCGCGGGTCCGTTTCTCGGCGAATGGGTCGGGTGGCGGCGCATGGTTGCGATTTTGTTCGGCTTCGTTGGCATTCTGATTGTCGTCCGGCCAGGCTTCGCTGACGTCCACTGGGCGTTTGCGGTCTCATTCCTAGCGATGCTGTCGTACGCGATTTTTATGTTGCTGACGCGCAAACTCTCGACCTTCGATCCGCCTCTGGTGACGCTTTTTTATGCGCTGCTGGCAGGCTCGATCTTCGGCGCACCCTTCGCGTTTGCCCATTGGGTTTGGCCAACGGGGGCTTTGCAAGGACTGCTGATCCTCAGCCTCGGCGCCTTCGGCGGTCTCGGACATTACTTGCTGATCCACGCCTATCGTTTGGCGCCAGCTTCCAGCGTGTCACCGTTCTTGTATTTCCAGCTGATCAGCATGATCACGCTTGGTTATCTGGTTTTCGGCGATGTGCCTGACTATTGGACCTTGCTCGGCTCGGCCGTCGTCATTGCGTCCGGCATTTATCTCGTGCATCGCGAACGCGTTATGGTTGCTGATCCTGCACCGATTGCGCAGTGATCCGGGCTTTTGTTTCAGCCGCCCAATCGTCGAACCGGCTTTCTGAAATAGCCGTGCGCATGGCGTTCATGAGATCCTGATAAAAAACCGTGTTGACCCACGACAGGATCATGGCACCTAGAAGCTCACCCGACTTGATCAAGTGGTGAATATAAGCCCGGGAATAATCGCGGGCCGCAGAGCACGTGCTCTCCGCATCGAGCGGCGCCATATCTTCCGCGTGTTTGGCGTTGCGCATGTTGAGTGGGCCATTCCAAGTGAACGCATAACCGTGGCGGCCATTGCGCGTTGGCATGACGCAGTCGAACATATCGACGCCGCGGCGCACGGATTCAATCAGATCCAGCGGCGTGCCGACGCCCATCAAATAGCGCGGTTTGTTTGCGGGCAAAAACGGCAACGTCTCCGAGAGCGTCGCGATCATCGCCTCGTGTCCCTCGCCAACGGCCAGCCCGCCAATCGAATAGCCTGGAAAATCCATCGCTACGAGCGCTTCAGCGGATTGCTTGCGCAATGCGATATCGGTGCCGCCTTGCACGATGCCGAACAGAGCCTGCCCGCGCGTTGCGCCGCCACTCGCCACTTGCGCGTCGAACCCGGCTTTCGACCGCTCAGCCCAGCGCAATGATAATTGCATCGCCCGCTCGACCTCTTTTCGCTCAGCCGGAAGTTCGATGCATTCGTCAAACTGCATCTGAATGTCGGAGCCGAGCAGGCACTGAATTTCGATCGACCGCTCCGGCGACAGCATGTGCCGCGAGCCGTCGAGGTGCGATTGAAAGCTGACGCCCTCTTCCGTGATCTTGCGGATTTTCGACAGGCTCATCACCTGAAAGCCGCCGCTATCCGTCAATATCGGGCCATCCCAGCGCATAAACTTATGCAACCCGCCGAGGCGGGCGATGCGCTCAGCCCCCGGCCGCAACATCAGGTGATAAGTGTTGCCGAGCAGAATATCGGCGCCCGCGCCTTTGACTTGTTCCGGATAGAGCGCCTTCACCGTGCCAACGGTGCCAACCGGCATGAACGCCGGCGTTCGGATGATACCGCGCGGCGTCACCACTTCGCCGAGGCGGGCACTGCCAGATTGTTTCAGGAGGTTGAAACTAAAAACTCCGGCCTCAGCATTGGACACTTCCCCCCTCCCCCTCGCGGGGAGGGGTTGGGGGTGGGGGGCTTGGTTTAAAACTAACTTCATCGATGAAAAAGAACTTTCTGCCGATCGTCGGCTTGGTAGCCTAAAACAACTAT
>JAYUCQ010000179.1:0-5194 GCA_043740265.1 Hyphomicrobium sp. | reverse complement strand
TCGTCGATTGCGGCCGTCACGATCTCGTGATCGTGCGCGTGCTCAACCGCCACCTCAAGGCCACGCTAGGCACCCTCGCGCCCAAACCTATGCCCTTGTTCGTGCAGAAAATTGCTGGCGACATGGCGACGATCGGCAAGGGCGAGATCCTGCTGCCCGCCGCTTAGCACCAGTGTTAACGGCGCCTGGCAACAAAAAATCTGCAGCCAAGTTATCCCCGTAGTGACCCAGGCATGTAACGTCGTGAAAGCGTCATGCGACGTGAAACGCTGCGGCAATATCTGACGTAGCTTAGAGGTGAACACGGGTGCCCGGCTCAAAGTGGCGGGTGCGCTTAGCTCAGGGATAGTACTCAGAATGCTCGCAATCATCCTTTCGGCTTGTTTAGCCAACGACCCCAACGTCTGCAAAGACTACCGCATTCCGCTCGCTGATGATGTCGATGTTGACCGTTGCGCTGTAGAAGCGCCACCGCATTTTGCCCGTTGGGCCGATGACCATCCCGGCTGGCAGATTAAGCGGTGGAAGTGCACAACCGGCAGCCAGAGCGACATCTGAGACGTTCACTGCATTTTTTCAGTCTAATTAGAGGGGCGCGGACTTGATCCGCGCCTTTTTGCATGCGTCGCCGCCTATAAGCCGTAACACCAGGGCAAAACCTTGCGAATACCTTTAAAGGCTTTGAGGAGACGTGATCATGCTGTCGAACATGCGGGTTTTGCGAGTGGCCTTTGCGATTGTGGTCACCGTCACGGCGCTGGCAGGCGGCATGCCACTGGCCAAAGCCGACGATCTGGTCAGCCGTCTCGACCTGACTTCAGACGAGTTCACCAAAGCCGACATGAGCCGCGCCGATATCGAGGCGGGTCTTGCCAAACTCAAGGCTGGTGAAACGCTCGATCTTTCCGGCAAGCGTCTCAACGGCCTTGATCTTTCCGGCATGGACATGACGCGCACGCGGTTGCAGGCGGCGCGCATCAACAACGCCAAGCTCAAGGGCGTGAAGTTCGACGGTGTCGTCTTGGATGCCGCATGGGCGCTGAAATCTGATTTCACCGGCGCGAGCTTTGCCGGTGCTAGCCTCTTTCAAACGCAAATGATGGACTGCAAACTCGACGGCGCTGATTTCTCCAGCGCGATGGTCGGCGCGGACATGTCGCGCGCCAGCCTTCTCAAGGCTCAATTCAACAATGCGATGCTGGCCCCTGACCTCACCAATCAGTCGATGGGCCTGATGCGCGGCGTGCTGACATCGGCAAAGCTCGACGGCGCATCATTCAAGGGCGCAAACCTGACGCGTTCGGCGTTCGAATTTGCGTCGTTGCGCAATGTAGATTTTGAAGGCGCTAATCTCGAAGGCAGCGAACTTTCGGGCGCGGATTTGACAGGAGCCAACGTTAAGGGTGCTAACTTTGCCAAGGCCGATATCAACGGCGCAAAGTTAATTCAGCTTCGTGGACGTGACGCGATTGTTGGTCTCGATAGGGCCGTCAATCGCGACAAAGCGACGATCGACTGAGCCCGCCCCGTAGCGCTGTGCAGGTTTGCCGCCGCTGATTTCTATGACGAATTTCTGCCGGATGGCACGGGCGAAATCGCCGTAGCCATTTGCCGCCAGCACAAAACTGCTCGGCCCGCCTTGCACATGGGTCTTGTACCAATCCTCAAGGCCGGCTGGCATCTGTAAAGCGGCGGAAGCATTCGGGACGACGGCCCCCGCTGCGGGTCCGCCGGCTCCCCCCGCATTCGCGCCCTCGAGGATCGGCAAGCCGTTGATGGTCACGCCGTTGGCAACGAGTTCATCGCGGACTTTTTCAATTGGCTCGTCGGCATTGCAGTTGTCAGGACCGTCGCCCGACACATCGATAACAACGCGCAGAGCTTTGGCCGGGATTTGCGGAACGATTTTATCATTGGCCGAGCGCAGCATACGGGTCATGCAAGTGAACTCGCCGCCTTGCAACGGCAGTTTGCGCACCCGTTGCGCCAGCGCGAGCGCATCGGCCTTGTTGCCAATGCGCACCCACGGCAGCGTGAAGTTTGGCCGGTCGGACCAGGTCACCATCGCAAATAGAATTCCGCCGTTAGGACCTCCTGCAATTGCCTCTATAACACCTGGGTCTTCAAGCGCTTTTGCGATGCCTTCCATTTGCAATTTATAACGGTCGCTATCGACGGAATTGGAAACATCGACCGAGACGATCAGCGCCGTATCGACGGGCGCTTCCTCGGAGGCTGCGGGCGATAGAGATGCGATCTTCCCAGCGACTGCCAAAAGCGCGAACAAGACAAGCAGCCGGAACAACGTGCGCACCAAGAGAACCCTCATTACCGCTGAGCCGATTGCAGATTGACCACGCTGGCAAGGCCCTTGACCGTTTCGAAGCCTTTGACGTTCACCAGAATAGCGCCTTCAAGGTTTGAATCGGTCAGGTCCGCCCCGGTCAAATCCGCGCCTGTAAAATCCGCGCGCGAAAGATCAGTGTGGATCAATTTCGCCCCAGTCAAGTTTGTACCGGCAAAGCGGCCGAACGTCAGATCAACTTCGCGAATATCCGAATTCGTCATTGTCGCACCGGAGAAGTTGACACTCATCATTTTGGATGATGGGGCCATGCCCGCCTCCGACCCCCGCTCTTTCGGACCGATGCGGGTGCCCGTCAAATCAGCGTTGCTAAAATCTGTACCATCCAAGCGGGCGGCGATCCGCGCGCCACGCAAATTCGCACCGGTAAATTTCGGCGCGTCCGCATGATCGATCATCGCCGTACTAAAGACGCTGGGGGCCAAAATCGTTGCGCCTTCGAGATTGGCCCCGGAAAAGTCAGCCTTCATGATAATCGCCCGGTCGAGTTTAGCGCCCGACAGGTCCGTGCCTTTCAGGTTGGCCAAAGTCAGATCGGCACCGTAGAGATTAGCCTTGGTCATAATGGCTGACTTGAAGTCGAGGCCGGCAAGATCGAGGTTGCTGAGATCCTTGCCTGCAAGATCAACCCGCTTGCCGCCTTCGGCCGCGTGAAACAGCACCGTCACAGTGCGAGCCGTCAGCTCCGCGGCAGACGCAGCCGGTGATGCAGCCGCAAAGACAGCACACGCCGCGACTGATATCGCGCCGAAGCAAAAACACGCGCGCCGCTCAATCACTTTCTCGAAGCCTCCAGAACACAAACCCATCATCGCTGAGACTCGCGAAGACGGCAAGGACCGGCATTTCAAACCGCAGAAATCATTGGAGGAAATGAGGCGGCTGGGCCCGCGCGGCGGCTTTGCGGGCAGTATTAACGGTTTGCGCGGTCCAGGTTTTTGATGCTGTCGGCACCGTTCACCCTGTCGAAGCCTTTGACGCCCGACAAATTCGCCCCGTCGAGATCAGCGTCCATAAGGTTGGCACCGGTCAAATCCGCGCCTGAGAAGTCAACAGATGACAAGTCCGCACCGGCAAAATTGACGTCGCGCAGGTCGGCACCGACGAATTTGGAAAACCGCAACTTGGCCCACATCAAGTCGGCGCGCGCCAGGATTGCGCCGGAGAAATCACTGCCGCGCAGGATTGAGCCGGGCATGCTCGACATATCGGCGCGGAGGTCCGTCGGTCCGAGGTTTGCGTCCGTCAGGTCGGCCCCCCTAAAATCGGCGCCATCCATCATCGCCGTAATGCGGATGCCACGCAGATTTGCGCCCGCAAATTTCGGGGCTTCCAAGGGATTGCGTTCGAGCGCGACGTTGACGCTGGGGCGCTGCAAAGATGCACCTTCAAGGTTGGCACCTGAAAAGTCCGCGGAAACGATAGCGGCGCGATCCAGCAGGACGCCGGAAAGATCGCTGCCTTTGAAATTGGATTTCGTAAGGTCCGTGCCGAACATGTTGGCGTGGGACATGTTAGCGCCTTTGAAGTCGATGCCGGACAGATCGAGAAAGCTCAAATCCTTGCCGGCAAAATTCGGCGCTTCACCCGGCTTGGCTTTAAAAAATGCCTCCGTGACTTGCCGCGCCGTTACATCGGCAGCGCGGGCTGACGTCACCATCAAACTCGCCGACGCGGCGCAGAACGCGAAGCCCAGTGTCCTGCCAAAATGCCAGTCCCGAAACCGGTGTCCCGACCGCATTGTGCCTCCGGCGGTTTACTCGCCTATGACATCAACGGCTCATCTGCGAGATTGGATTACCGGCATCCAGCCTGATTTGTGGATGGGCACGTCATGGCCCCGGAAGCGACGCACTGGCAAAGCTGAAACAGCAGCGTTGGGCTTTTGCGGGACGGCTGTTAAGCGCCTGAAATGATTGGCGCTCCCTAGGGGAGTCGAACCCCTCTTTCAAGAATGAAAATCTCGCGTCCTAACCGATAGACGAAGGGAGCAGCCGCGCTGAACCGGCGCGCCCTCCGTATAGTCGGCTTTGGGGCGCGTTGGCAAGCCGGACGGGCGCAATCGCAAGTGCGACAGTATAGGCTGCCAACAGCTTCAGAAATCCGGTAAATCGGCCGTCCTTAGACCTTGCGTGGGCCTCAGGCCTTGCGTGGGTCAGCCACGTCGTCGATCTGCAACTCGATTTTTTCGCGCCCGCCCCAGGTGTCGCGCTTGAGGTGACCGGCGACGTGCAACGGCATCCCACCTGCCCCTATCAGTGCGTCGCCTAAGGGTTGGCTGGCGGCGCGGAAGGCAATGGCTTCCAGACGCCCGCCATCGCCGCCTTCGAGCACAACACGGACGTGGGCTTCGCCGACGACCTTGGCGAATTTTACGCGGTGCGCCGGGAAAACAAAACGCGGTTGGGCGTTGCCCTGACCAAAGGGACCGGCGCGCTCAAGCAGATTGACGACATCAGCCGTGGCACCCGACGCCATCAAAGCCGCGTCGATATCGAGTGTTGGCTCTGTGGCTCCGGTCGCCGCGGCGTTTGCAAGTTGAGCGCTCAAGAATTTATCAGCTGCCGCTAAGCGCTCGCGTTTCAATGTAAGGCCGGCGGCCATTGCGTGACCCCCGCCCTTGACGAGCAGACCTTCGCTGACGGCGGCGCGCACAGCGGCTCCGAGATCAACGCCCGCAACCGACCGCAAAGAAGCCGTCCCCTCGCCAGGCTTGCCATCACCGCTCTTGTCCCAAGCGATGACGCAAGCCGGCCGGCGGAACCGCTCGACAAGACGGCTGGCGACGAGGCCGACGATACCTTTGTGCCAAGCTTCCGATCCGACAAT
>JAYUCQ010000178.1:0-5196 GCA_043740265.1 Hyphomicrobium sp. | reverse complement strand
CCAGAATTTCATCAAGTGATTTCGGCGGACCGCCCCAGACGCGCCAGCCCTCCCGGCGGAACTGCTCGCCAATCAAAGCGATGCCGAAAATGTGCTGTTCCGTGGGTACGGGCATCAGCAGCGCCCGGCGGTTGACGGCCGGTCGGCGGCCTTCGTCCCGGAATTCATCACTGAATTCGCGAACGATTTCGTGGAGATGCGTAAAGCCGCGCGTCACGTCGATAAAATCGTTGATGTCTTCGTCCCATAGTTCACCCAGACGGCGTGCAGCAGGAGCGAGGAGATCTTGAAACAGGGTTTCGATCGACGCGCCCGCCGCCCGCAGCGCCAAGAAATAGGCGACCGCTGCGGTGGCATCGCGATTGATGACGATTTCGGCAAACTCGCCGACGTTATCGGCCAGTTTTAAAGCCACCGCGTTGCCTGTACCCGGTACCAAGCCCAAAGGTTGCGGATTGGCCAGCAGCAAGCGCGGGATGATCTGGTTCTCGATAATTTTTTCCAGAATCGTCTGCCGTTCACCCGCCGTCCGGCGCGCGTTTCGCGCTAATTGCTCATAGACTTCGATCTGGCCGGTCGGAGCCCAATCCTCGCACAGACCGCTCTGCTGCACTGCAGCTTGCTTTTCACGCACAGTTTACTTCCCCCCGGAACAACTTTTTTTGTCATTTTTTATACTGGCAGCGGCGGCACTCTGGCTTTCACTTCAAGAATATGTTGCGACGCAAAAGTTGATACAACTTTGGATCAGGCGGCATTACGCTGCATGACCCGAAACGGATCTCAGATCTGGGCGCGCCGCCAAAAAATAATTTGAGTGAAAAGCCGGTGCTGATCCGCGCCTTTCCCGCCGTACCGGGCTGCGCCCGCCGGGGGTCTGCAACACAGTCCGCAGACCAACGCAATTTTGATTGTCAATTCTGAAACTTGCAGTGGCCCCGTGCGTACTTTTGATAGCGACGCCGGTGCGGAGCCGATATTCTTGCCGGGCGGTCATTTCGAGTCGGTTGAGTGCACGTTGTTGTCATCGCGTGTCGTTGATTCCAACTGAGATAGCGGTTTCGCGCTGCGGCGGGCGGCCTTCTCTCATGCTCTCTGGAGGCTGGAATGACCTATAGTGGTGGACACGGTGCGCAGACGTATACCGGTTCGGGGGGTGACGATGTCATCCACGGCTTCGGCTCTGGAGACGCAGCAGCGTCCGCCGGACAGATTACGGCGGCCCGGGTTGCATCGGGACTGTCCCTGCCGACATTCACGGGCTCGGCGCCGGGCGACGCCAACAGTCTTTTTGTCACCGAAAAGAATGGCATCTTAAAGCGCGTTGACTTGGTCACGGGTGCGACGACAACATTTCTCGATTTGCACACCGACAACTTTGGCTCCGGCAGCGAAGGCGGGCTGTTGAGCGTCGCGTTCGATCCCGGGTACGCCACAAACGGCAAGTTTTTCGTCTATGTGAACACACCCGCCGGCGACATTCAGATCCGCTCCTACGTCCGCTCGGCATCTGATCCGGCAGTCGCTGATCTCGCCAGCAAGACGGTCGTGATTGAAATCCCGCATCCGACGTATCGAAACCACAACGGCGGCCAGCTCGTGTTTGGGCCAGATGGCTACCTTTATGCGTCTGTTGGCGATGGCGGCAGCGGTAACGATCCGAGCAACAATGCTCAAAACGTGGATGTTCTGCTCGGCAAAATTCTGCGCCTCGACGTCAACGGCGACGATTTCCCAACGGACGCCAACCGCAACTACGATATCCCTGCAACAAATCCCTTCGTCGGCCAGGCAGGCGCGGACGAAATTTTCGCGCTTGGCGTGCGCAATCCGTGGCGAATGAGTTTCGATTCAGCGACAGGGAATTTGTGGATCGGCGACGTCGGCCAGAATGCCGTCGAAGAGATCGATATGATTCCGGCAGGCAGTAACGGCGGGCAAAACTTCGGCTGGCGCATCGTTGAAGGAACGCGGCAGAACTTCCCGGGGTCAACGGCGGGCTTTACGCCGCCGGTCTATGAATACAAACACCCCATCGGCTTCTCCGTCACCGGGGGCTACGTCTATCATGGGCCCGCCAGTGGATTAGAAGGCGCCTACATTTTTGGCGATTACGTCACCAGTAAGATTTTTGCGCTGCTGCCGGGGTCTTCGCATGCCGAAGCCGTCGACATCACCGACCGGATTGTGAACTCAGCAGGGCTCATTGAAAATATCTCCTCCTTCGGGCTCGATGCCCAGGGGCGTCTCTACGTTGTCGATTTGGTGACAGGCAGCATTGACCGCCTAACGCCAAGCGCTGCGTCAGCCGATGGCAACGACACGTTGAGCGGCGGCGGCGGTAACGATATAATTTACGGTGACGCCGGTAACGATACACTCAACGGCGACAAGGGCAATGACGTGCTCTACGGCGGCTTTGGCGCTGACATGCTGGGTGGCGGCGACGGCAACGACGTGCTCGTTGGCGGACGCGGTGCTGATACGCTGATTGGCGGGTTCGGCAATGATGCCTACTATTTCGATGATGCTGGCGCGGATGGGCGCCTCATCGATACGGCCGTTGAACTGGCGAATCAGGGGACTGACGGCGTCAGAGCCTACGTTACGATTAACCTCAACGAAGCCCGCTTCGCCAATATTGAAAACGCATATGCAGCGGGTGCTTCGGCCATGAATCTCGGCGGCAATGCGGGCAGGAATTTGCTCGTCGGTAACGATGCTGCAAACATGATCGCGGGCCTTGGCGGCCGGGACGTGATGCGCGGCGGCGGTGGCGCTGATGTCTTCAAATATTTTTTCAATACCGACACCGGCAAGACCGCGGCATCGCGCGATGTGATTCAAGATTTCACGCACGCGACCGACAAGATTGATCTCTCCTTATTGGATGCGAACGGAGCCGGATCAGGGAACGGCCCGTTCGCATTTCTTGATGCGCGCGGAGCGGCCTTTACCGGCGTCGCGGGCCAGTTGCGCTTCGTATGGCAAGATCTAACCGCCACCGCGAATGACAAGACCCTCATCGAGGGCGACGCCAACGGTGATAAAATTGCAGACTTTCAGATCGAGCTGACAAATCTTATCGGCTTGACGAAGAATGACTTCGTCCTTTGAGGGCGCATGCACGCCAGGCCATGCCTCACTGCGCCTTTCCCGCCACAGGGGTCGGCCTGCCGCGCTTGACGGCTGTGATCTGATCTGAGCACATGGATCGCGTGAAGGTTCCGGCGGGTTGTAAATCCTGTCCGGTGAAAATGGGAATCCGGTGCGCGCCAATCCGTTCAATCGGGCTAAGCGCTATTCCGGGGCTGCCCCCGCAACTGTAAGCGGCGAGCTTCTGCCACAGACGCCACTGGCCACGTTCCTCCGGGAGCCGACGCCGGGAAGGCTGGTGGGAGCGTCCGAGCCGCGAGCCAGGAGACCTGCCGGCACATGTCGCCCATCCTCTGCGCGGGGCGCGCGGAAGAGCGGACACCCGTCGTGGCGACTGATGGAACCGGCAGAGGAGCCGCATCAGTGATGCCGTGGGATCTATGTCTTCAAGTCTGAGACTCGTTTGCGCTGTTGGGGCGCTGGTGCTTTTTGCGCTGGCTGGCTTTCATCATCTCAAACGCACGGTGCGCCGCTGCTGCTTCCTGTCATGTCGCCAATGTTTGGTTGCCACTGACGGGGAAATAGATGTCACGTAAACCTACAAGACTTTTGTTGACGATTTCGGCCACGGCGATAGCCGCGGTGTCGAATGCTGCCCAGGCCCAGGAAACTGCCGCTGTCACCGAGTTGCCGCCGGTGATTGTCGAAGGCGCGACTCTCGAGGCTAAGCCCATTGTGAAGGCCAAGCCAAAAGCGCAGCCGCAGCCCGTTGCAGCCGAAGAGCCAGACGAGGCTCCGGCCAAAGTTCAGAAAAAGATCAAGAAGGCCGAGAAGCCTGTTGCGGCCAAAGCGGCGGCGGGTGAGCCGGAACCTGTCGCCCCAAGCGATGCGGTTGATACGTCCGTCACGGCTGGCGACGCAGCCTCCGGCACTGGAGAAGCCTCTTCTGGCGTTTCCGCCGACAAACTCGGCACCGCCGTTTCTGTGGTGACGGGCGAACAGTTGCGTGCACGGCAGATCCGCAACGGCGGCGAAGCGCTGCGCAGTCTTCCCGGCGTTGCCGTCAACCGCACGGGTGGCCCGGGAGGATTGACTCAGGTGCGCATTCGCGGCGCTGAAGGCAATCACACGCTGGTGCTGATCGATGGCATTGAAGCCAACGATACGTTCAATGGCGAATTTGATTTTGCCGATCTCTCGACCGACAACATCGAGCGCATTGAAGTCATCCGCGGACCGCAGAGCGGGATCTACGGATCGGGTGCGGTGGGCGGCGTCGTCAACATCGTCACCAATGGCGGACGCGGGCCGCTGACCTTCAGAGCCATGGGCGAAACTGGAACGTTCAATACGTACGCCGGGTCGATTGGCGTCTCAGGCGGAACCGACAAGGCTTGGGGCTCGATATCGCTGGATGAGCGCCGCACCGACGGCTTCAACATTTCGCCGGTTGGCGGTGAAAACGATGGCGCGCAGTTAAAGACGCTGAACATTCGCGGCGGCGTGCAAATGTTTCCCGGCGTCACGCTGGATTTGACGCTGCGGCATACGACGAAAATCGGCGATCGCGATACGCAAGCCCCGTTCCCGGATCCGAGCGGCATTCAGGTTGATGATCCAGCGACGTTCCATGAAACGTCGTGGCTTGGTGCTGCACGACTGACGTGGGAGAGTGTTGACGGTCACCTTGTGCAGGTCGCCAAGGCGACCCGCAACGAAACCGGGCGTAAGGATAGCTCGGTGTTCTTCGGCACGCCGAGTATCACGAACAACCTCGGCATCCGTGAGGATTACAGCTACACTTCAACATACCGGATTGACACGCCGGCACTGCTCTCGGCGCATCACTATCTGACGGCCTACGTTGAACACGAAAACGAAAGCTTCACGCCAAATTCGGATTTCGGCTTTGGATTTGCAGCCGACGGCATAGAGCGGACGCGCAACTTGAATGCGGCTGCAGCTGAATATCGCGGCGAATTCGCCGACAGGCTGTTCGTGCAGGGTACCGTGCGCCGTGACGATTCGAATGTCTTCGGTGGCTTTAATACGTGGCGCACAGCGGCGTCGCTGAGGCTTCCCGAGGTGGCGCTCAGGCCG
>JAYUCQ010000177.1:0-2114 GCA_043740265.1 Hyphomicrobium sp. | reverse complement strand
CAGTGCTGAGAGAAAAATTCGCTTTTGCTCGGCGACCGACACGGCGCACCCCTCCCTTAGTTCGCGAGCCTTGCCCGACCTGCTCCCCTCATCACTATGCGTAATCCAGGGCCCCAGGCTGCCAAAAAGCTGGCATCGGGCGTTCATTCTCCCAGCGCCTGGCTGAGCCAGGCCCGGGCGAAGCTCCACTGGCGATGGGCGGTGCGCTCGGAAATTGTGAGCGAGGCCGCCACCTCTTCCATCGTCAGGCCGCCAAAGTATCGCAGCATCACCACTTGAAACGCATCGCGATCCTCACGTTCCAGCCGCTCCAAGGCTTCATCGAGTGCCAGGAGCGATTCGGCAGAGGTCGTCTGCTCCGCAGCCGCATCCTCCAGCGGCGCCCGGTCGAGGTCGCCGCCGCGCTTCAGGCTGGCTTTACGCCGCGCGGCTTCGATCAGGATGCGTCGCATCGCCTCAGCAGCGGCGTATCCTCTCAACCGCTAGCGGCGGCTTGGAGGAGGGAGTGGGCAAGGGGCGGGAGTTGGAGGGCGCGGCTGAGGCGGTCGCGGAGGTATGCATAAGCGCTGAGGCCGAGCTTCTTCAAGGTTTGCACCAGGGTCGTGAAGATGTCCATCGCGCGAGCGCCGCGCGGGCTGCGGCTGTGCAGGCTGACGTCGCGGCGGCGGGCGCTGACCCGCGCGCCCAACTCCGAGGCGTTGTTGTGCAAGGGAACCGCGGGTTCCGACAGCACCGTCAATAACTGGTCGCGTTTAGCCTGCGATTTGGCAATCCGCTGATCGAGCGCGTCGTAGCCCGTTCGCGTGGCGAATAAGGCGTCGAACTCCACTCGCAATCTGGCCGCCCACGCCTCGGTCGGACCAGCACGGTAGTCTTGCAGCGCCGCGTAGTAGTTCCAAAAGCGATCCTGGAAAGCCGCCAGGACGTCCGCATGACGCCCGGCCACGGGAGAAAGTTTCTCGTAGTGGCGGCCTTCGTGAATCCAGCACAAGGCCAGCTTCTCCGTGAGCAACTTGAATTGCCCCGCGTCGTCGCAGACCAACGTCCGCACGACCGGCACCGCCGTTTGATGGCGGTAGTAAACGATTGCGGCCGCCTGTTCGAGGGCGGTGCGTAGTTGCTGATTGCGGTGGCCGAACCACTCGTCCAGCAAGCACTTGAGCTGCGGGGACGACAACTCCACCTCGCCCAGCGCCGCGAGCTTCGCGCGCCATTTCTCGGGCAGCGGCAAGAACTCGGCTTGCAAGAGCGCGAGCGTCTCGGCGCCCAAGCGAAACCGCAGTTCGTCGGTGTGTTGCAGCATCGCCAGCACGGCCAGGCGATCTTTGTGAGGCCGCGTGGAATACAGCGTGTAGAACCGATTGCAGAGAATGTGCGTGTGCCAGAACGCGCCTTGCACGCGGGCCGACGTGTCATCCGTTTGCTGATAGGTCGTGGACGCCAGGCCCGCCAGAAACACGTCGTGATAGTCGGGCTCGAAGTCGCGGGCCAAATTCGTCAAAATATTCGAGAGGCTGCCGCTGGACACTTGGACGTCGAAGTTCGCCAGGAACTCACCGATCTTCGGCTCGCTCATGTTGCCGCAGTACTTCAGCGCCACGATCAGGGCCCGCAGATTGGCGCCGAAGTCGCCGCGGTCCGACCCGGCGGGCAGCGAACCGCGGAAGGTTTGTTGTGCCGCCGCCGAGAAAAACACCTGCCGTTGAAAGCGCGTGTTCTTCGGCTGAATCTCGATGTCCTGCACAATCACGATTTCATCTTCGAGCCGCACGGCATCCGGGGGCAGCGTCGTCGGATCGACCGGGCACTCGATCGTTTGATGAATCGGGAGGTCTTTGAACGAGCGTCGATCCAGGCCCGGACGCCGCTTTTTCTGGCCCAGAAACTCGCGTCGTCGTTTTTCGGACGAGTGGTCGGAACCCGATTTCTGTTGCGGGTCGTCGCCCTTGCCGCCACGGGTGGTCTTGTCCTTCTTCTTCTGCTCCAGCTGCTTTCGCAACCGTTCGACTTCGTCGGCCAGCGATTTCTTGTCGGCGCTCAGCGCTTCGACCACGTTCAGCAGCTTCTGGACCGCCGCCTCCACCCGCTCGGAGAGAACCTCCTCCGCCAGCAGC
>JAYUCQ010000176.1:0-2117 GCA_043740265.1 Hyphomicrobium sp. | reverse complement strand
TCGTGACGCGGCCACCGGGGGCCGTCATGCGGGCCATAAACCGCGCCCAGGTTTCAAGCGATTCCGCCGTCATCGAATGCGAAAGCGATTTGAAGATGTTGCCCGACGGCGTGCCGCTGCCGTCATCGTGATACGGCGGGTTGGCGAGCACGTGGGCGAAGGTATCGGGCTGCAATATGCGTGCTGCGTCCGGCGTCAACGGTTCGCCGATGTCGGCTTCAACAATCTCGACGCGCGCCGCAAGGCCGTTGGAGTTGATGTTGGCTTGCGCAAGTGCCGCCAGCTCGGGCTGAACTTCGACGAGGACAACGCGCGTTTTTGGGCAGCGCACAGCGGCGCATAGCCCGACGGTACCGGCACCCGAGCCGACGTCCAGAATTGGTCCATCTCCATCGCGCGCGCAGGCGGCGAGGAGAACGGCATCAATGCCGGCCCGGTAGCCTTTGACTGGTTGGCGGATCATCAACCGGTCGCCGAGAAAATAGTCGGCCGTGGTTTCGCTTGGGTTTGTCTGCATAGGATTTGAATTTTGCATAAAATTAGGCCGGCTCATCACGCTTGACCCAACGCCCAAGCCCCGCATCCTGCATGACCCGGTCCGCCCTCGACCAGTGATCTTCATCGACGACAAGGCGGCGCGGAAATGCCCCGATCGACCCCTCCATCAAACTGATATGGCGATCGAAAATCACGGCATCAATGCCCTGGTCCGCCAGCAGCACTTCGACGTAACTCAGAAGTACCGGATCATTGGTTATCAGGAGCTCGCGCATCTTTGCGTATTTGGGGCTCGGTTTTGGGCTAATGCTCTTGGGCCGATCTTGAGGTAGCGTGTTGAGGTAACGTCGTCGCACAGCGGGCAGAGGCCGTGACTGGTCGCCTGCTGGAGGATATGCTTAGCATAGGCTGGATTGGAATTGGGGGCACTTTTGGGTCGCGTAATACCAATAGAAGATGCGCGGGATGGAAGCCTCGGGCTGAAGCCGCTGTTTGAGCTGGTTGGCGGCGACATGGAGGCGATCAACCGCATCATTCTCGACAAGGCCGTGTCCGACGTCGATATGATCCCGGAGCTGGCGCATCACCTGATCGACAGCGGCGGCAAACGGCTGCGGCCGATGCTGGCGCTGGCTGCGGCCAAGCTCTGCAAGTATTCCGGCAATGGCCACATTCGCACGGCGGCGGCCGTCGAATTTATGCATACGGCGACATTGCTGCACGACGACGTTGTGGACGAAAGCGGTACCCGGCGCGGCAAGAAAACGGCGCGGATGATCTGGGGCAATCAGGCGAGCGTTCTGGTTGGCGATTTTCTTCTCGGCCAGGCGTTCAAGATGTTTGTTGATGTCGGCTCGATGACAGTACTGCGCATTATGTCGAACGCGGCAGCGACGATTGCCGAGGGCGAAGTGATGCAGTTGGCGGCTGCCAAAAATACCTCGACGACCGAAGACGCTTATCTCGAAATTATCAACGCCAAGACGGCGGCGTTGTTTGCGTCTGCGGCGGAATCCGGCGCGGCGCTGGCGCAACGTCCGGCGGAGGAGCAGGCGGCACTGCGGTCTTACGGAAAAAATTTGGGGCTGGCTTTCCAGCTGGTTGATGATGCGCTGGATTATTCCGGCGATAGCCAGCGGCTCGGCAAATCCATCGGCGACGATTTCCGCGAGGGCAAGATTACCCTGCCGCTGATCTTATCATTCCGCCGCGGCTCAAACGAGGAGCGCCAGTTCTGGAACCGCACAATTGCAGACGGCGACATTCAGGACGGCGATTTGGAAAATGCCGTCTCATTGATGAAGCGGCACAAGGCGATTGAAGCGACATTCGAGCGGGCGCGATCCTATGGCCGCGTCGCCCAAGACGCGCTGGCGATTTTCCCGGCAAGCAAGGAAAAAGACGCGCTTGAGCAGGTGATCGGCTTTTGCATCGGGCGGGCACATTAGGGATGCGCTTCACCCAAGCGTAGCCGCCCGCACCCACCACTTTGGATGCTGGCGCGCGAGAGAGGCGGCGGCCTTCGTGCAGTCCGCGAAAATTCCAAAACACGTCGGACCGCCGCCGGAGACGGCCGCGTATTGAATGCCATCGGTTCTGAGCAGCGCGCGCTTGACCTC
>JAYUCQ010000175.1:0-5207 GCA_043740265.1 Hyphomicrobium sp. | reverse complement strand
TCGGTGACAAAAACGAAATGATTGGCCGGCCCGTTGCCGTCGGCGAACGGTTGATCGAGATCGCCGATCCCAACAGTATCGAATTCAGGATTGACGTGCCGGTGGCAGATTCAATCATTCTTGCCGATAGCTCCCGGGTCAAAGTCTTCCTCGATTCCGATCCATTGCACAGCATAGAAGCCACCGTTCTGCGGTCCGACTACATTGCCCGGATCAACGATGGTGCCCAGCTCACATTCCGGGTTGTGGCTGTGATGACGCCTGAACATAGTGGCGTGCCGCGGCTCGGAGCGCGCGGTACAGCCCAAATCTACGGTGGCAAAGTCCCCCTCGTCTTTTATTTGATGCGGCGCCCGTTCTCAACATTGCGGCAGTGGACGGGCCTATGACCGCGACCGAAGCCCAGCCCCAAAGCTTGGCGCTTCCAGCCTTGCGCGAAGAGCTCACTCTCATCCCCGGAAAAATGGATGCTGCGGGCGATCCCACCTGGCGCATCTACGATCCCTTGCAGCACCGCTTTATTGAAGTCGATGCGATCACCGTGGAGATGCTGTCGCTATGGCGAAGTGTCAAGAACACTGAGGAATTGCGCCAGGAATTGGAGGCGTCGAAAGGCATATCCATAACGCTCGAATCAATTGACGGTCTGATCAAATTTGCGCATGCTAATTTCTTGACTGCGGAAGCCATCCGCGGCGATTGGAAATCGCTTGCCGACCAGGCCCGCCGCTCAAAGAAAAGCGTTGGTTCCTGGTTACTGCACAATTACCTTTTTTTTCGTGTGCCGCTAGCCAAGCCTCAGCGCTTTCTGGCCGAAACTCTGCCCATTGTCGAGCCACTCTTCAGCCGCGGTCTGCACACGTTCGTCGCCCTTTTAGGCGTTATCGGTCTCTATCTCGTATCGCGCCAGTGGGACCAGTTTATAAATACTTTTCAGCATTTCTTCACGTTTGAAGGTGCGATTTCCTTCGCTTGCGCGCTGTTCCTTGTCAAAGCGCTGCACGAACTTGGACACGCTTACACGGCTGTGCGTCTGGGCTGTCAGGTTCCAACGATCGGCGTCGCCTTTATGCTTATGACGCCCATGCTTTATACCGACGTGACCGATGCTTGGCGGCTGCCGTCACGCCGGCAACGGATAAAAATCGACTTTGCCGGCGTTGCCGTCGAACTGATGATCGCCTGCGTCGCGACGTTCCTCTGGTCGTTTCTGCCGGAAGGCAAGACCAAGAGCATCGCTTTCCTTTTGTCGAGCAGCAGCCTGTTGATGAGCCTCGCCATCAACCTTAGCCCGTTCATGCGCTTCGACGGTTACTTCATTGCCGCTGATCTGGTAGGCATCCCGAATTTACAGCCGCGTGCCTTCGCCGTCGCACGCTGGAAACTGCGCGAATTCCTTTTTGCTACCCGGCTCCCCTGTCCAGAGGATATGCCGTCCGGAACGCTCTTGGGCCTAACGCTCTACGCGTGGGCGACATGGATCTACCGGTTCGGTTTGTACCTTGGCATCGCGGCCGTCGTTTACATGAACTTTTTCAAGGCGCTTGGAATTATCCTGTTCGCCGTCGAAGTAGCAGTTTTTCTCGTTGGTCCATTCGTTTCGGAATTCAAGGAGTGGTATCGGATGCGCCGCCAAATTGCCCTTCAGAAACGCTGGCTCATACCAGCCAGCGTGGCACTTATTTGCGCTCTCGCGGGCGTGGTCCCGTGGTCAACGGCGATCAGCATTCCGGTCGTCGTTGAGCCATCGCAACTGGCCCGTACGTACGCCCCAAGACCCGCAACGATTACCGCTGTCCACGTCTCACAAAACCAGATCGTCGCGGCGGGCGCGCCGCTTGTTTCGTTGATTTCAGATCAGCTCGAGCATGACATTCAAATTGCCGGCACTGAAATCGCCCGGCTTAAGGCCCAATTGGCGAGATTGACCGCTGACGATTCGGATCGCGAAAACAGCGTCATTTTTGCACGCGAATTGGCGTCCCAGCAGATCAAACTTCAAGGTCTCGAAAAGGAAAAAGCTGAACTCGAAATCCGGGCGCCGTTCGCCGGCCGGATCTTGGAACTCAATCCTGCGCTTCACGCCGGCCGCACGATTAGTCAAAAGGAAATGATAGCCCTGATTGGCGCCGATAGCGGCTTCATTGCTCGTGGCTACGTCTCCGAAGCCGATCTCATGAGGCTGCACGCTGGCGAAAAGGGGCGGCTTATCCCCGAGCAAGCCATGAGGCCGGCGTTCGATGTCACTCTTCGTGATATTTCAATTCGCGGCGCTCAAACGATCGACGTTCCTGATCTCGCTTCAACCAACGGCGGCCGCATTGCCGTTCAACCCGGTCAGCAGCATCGATTGGAACCTGTATCAGCAGTCTACGCTGTGACCCTGGCGGCCGAAGAAACGGCTGCTATCCCAGACCAGAGATATCGCGGCGTGGCCCAGGTTCACGGCGATGCTGAGAGTTTCGCAATTCGCGTCTGGCGTCAGGTTGCCAAGGTTTTGATTCGCGAAAGCGGTGCTTGAAAATTAAAGTCTTTGCCGTTCGCCGCAGCGAGCCGTTAGCGACCGGCGGCATTCTATTTATATCCAAGTCATTAATTGCAATTTGCCAATTGAAAGGATTTGGAAACATATTTGTTCACTGCGCGCGTGAATAAAACGCTATTCGCGTCCTCAAATCATCCAACGTTTATTCTTTTATAAGGTTAATCGCGCAATTCTTGAAGTTGGGCCGAGGTGTAATTGCGGCCAGCGTAGCGTTGTGGAGTGTGTGCCGACATGAACAAACCACCGTTCTTGTCTAAATTTTTTGATCGTGGTGATGACGCGGAGAGCCTGAAAAAGGTTCTCAAGCGCACTCCGTCGTATCGCGCGCTCGAACAGCGCATCGCCTTCGACGCCGCGGCCGTCGCAACGGCAGCTCACGTCATCGATCAACAAGCCACGCACGATACCGCAGCCCACGCTGCGGCGACTGACGCGGCGGTTGCAGATCTCAACCGCCTTGCAGACGCAATGGCTGCACCTGCCACTGCAGTTATTCCCGATGTGACCGCCGTCGCGGCGATTGCGGAACCGGTTTCCGTTCTGCCGGACGTTGCCGCCGTTCCGTTCGTTGGCTCGCATGAAATCGTATTCGTTGACGGCAATGTGGAAGATCGTTCGACGTTACTTGCAGGTATCAATCCGAATGCCGAAATTTTTGTTCTCGACGTCACACGTGACGGTGTTGATCAAATCGCAGATGCGTTGCGTGGACGCCACGACATTGACGCGATCCATATCATCTCGCACGGGTCAGACGGGCAACTTCTGCTCGGCAATGCCGTCTTAGATTCGCAATCGCTCAACACTAAATATGCCGATGATTTGGCCGTCATCAAATCATCGCTGTCTGAGAACGCAGATATTCTGCTTTACGGCTGCAACGTCGCCCAGGATGACGTTGGCAAATCGTTCGTGCAGGAACTGGCAGAGCGCACAGGTGCCGATGTTGCCGCGTCTGACGACCTGACGGGCAGCACCGGCTTAGGCGGCGATTGGGAGCTGGAATACGATTTCGGCGCAGTTGATGTCAGGCCTGTCGTGACGCCACTCGGCGTTTCGGCTTGGCACGGAACACTGACGGCTCAGAACCTTGTTTGGGAAACACAGTACGCCGCAAACACCAGCATCAACGGCGCATCGACGAACACGACGGTTGGAGGTGTAACGGTCACAACTGCTGGCGTGCTGGTTGGCGCTCCAGGGGTGACACAGTTTCGAATCGCACCCGGCAACACGCAAGGCAACTCGACCGGTGGCGTCGAAATGTACCAGGACGCTACCGTCGATAACGAAACACAGGGAATGCAGACGACGGTCACTTTCAGTGAAGCAGTCTACAACACAAGCTTCACGATCTCAGACATCGATGCCAACGCCCCGGCCGGAGGCGGATTCCGCGATATTGTTTATGTCACTTTTAACGGAACTCAATTTGCCGCGGCTGGGAACGTAACGCTGGGCTCGGCAAACATCTCATACGACCCCGTCACTGGCCGGCTAGCTAACATCGACGGCAGCTCAAATTATGGTACAACAAGTACCCTTGGGAATGCGACATTCAATTTTTCTGGTCCCGTTACGTCGATAACCGTGCGCTTTTTGGCTGGTAACGCAACGAACACAAACAATCCAGATGGCCAAGCCGTACAGCTTCAAGACATAGCCTTCCGCACCAAATTCGCTATCGACCTCGATTCAAACGACTCATCGGGCGCGACAGGCACCGGCTACACCACGACCTACGTCGAAAACGGCGCTGGCCTCGCAATCACCGACACCGATTCCACGATTACAGCGGGCGGCAACTCCAGTGTCACGTCGTTGACGGTGCAGATCTCCAACGTCCAAGCCGGCGATATCCTCTCGACCAGTGGCGCATTGCCAGCTGGCATCACAGCGTCAGCATATGACTCGGCCACCGGCACGATCACGCTCAGTGGCGCTGCAACAAAGGCGCTTTACAACACCGCACTTGGACAAATCCGTTTTTCGTCAACGTCTGAAAACCCCTCCACTGTTGACCGCCTCATCAACGTCACGGCCAGCGACGGCTCGGACAGCTCCAACACCGCCGTCTCGACTGTTCACGTCACAGCCGTGAACGATGCGCCAGTCAACACGCTGCCTGCTGGCTACACGACCAACGAAGATACGTCCGTTGCGCTAACTGGCCTTTCGGTCAGTGATGTCGATGCCGCCTCTGGAAGTATCACGGTCACACTGAATGTCGGCTCTGGCAAATTGACCAATACCAGCAGCGGCGGCGTCACGGTGGGCGGTTCAGGCACCGGAACACTCACACTCACCGGTACACTCGCCAACATTAATTCTTTCCTGGCATCATCTGCACCGGTCTACGCTCCGGCCGCTGACGCAAACGGCGCCGTCACGCTGACGATGACCACCAACGACGGCGGCAACACAGGAACTGGCGGTGCACTGACCGATATCGATACTCGCACTATCACCGTCACCGCCGTCAACGACGCGCCTGTGAACACGCTGGCTGCATCGTATACGACCAACGAAGATACATCCGTTGCGCTCACCGGGTTGTCCGTCACCGACGTCGACGCCGCCGCAGGCGCAATCTCCGTTACCCTCAACGTCGGATCCGGATCCCTCACTGCCGCAAGCGCCGGCGGTGTCACCGTCACCGGCT
>JAYUCQ010000174.1:0-2124 GCA_043740265.1 Hyphomicrobium sp. | reverse complement strand
ATTTTGGCCTCTCCAAACAATCCGGTGGCGACGCTGTGCCCTGGCGCCAATCCGGCCGACCCTAATGCTGCAACCTGCGTCAACGTCGAGGCGGGTGACAACTTGCCCGGCATCCCAAAGCACAAGTTTAAAACGGGGTTTGATTATTGGATTACGCCTGAGTGGAAGTTCGGCGCTGATCTCATCGCATCAAGCAGCCAAGTGTTCTTCGGCGATGAAGGCAACCAGAATAGACCTTTGGCGGGCTACGCCAAGGTCAACCTGCACACGTCTTACGACATCACCGATCATGTTCAGGTCTACGGTTTGATCGACAACGTGTTCGATAAGAAGTTTGGCACCTTCGGCAATTACTTCGATACCGCGGCTGCAACGACTGCATCGCTCGGCACGATTAATTTCACCGATCCACGCACGGTTGTGCCCGCCGCGCCGATCGCGTTCTACGGCGGCATGAAGGTGAAGTTCTAAACTTTAAAAGCGCGCGGGCAGAAATCTCGCGGCGATTAACGCAGGCGCTGGATCAACGCCGTGATCAATTTCGACGCGTGCGATCTCGTCCAAAACAGCACTGATGCCAGCCGCCACCGTTTCCAGGCCAGGCGCGTGCCGCAAATCGCTTTCGATATAAAGCAGCGTCTCGCGCACACTTTCGAGGTCGATACGCACTTTGCGCTTCTTCGGTGATTGTTCGAACACTGAACTTAAGTCCCCGGCCGGCGAACGGTGATGTTAACACTTCATCAACGTTTGAGTTATCTCAGGAAGCCATTCTTCCAGCAAGTCACGTTGCAAAATATATGCTCAGACGGAACGTCTCATTTTGGGACATATTCACGCAAAATCAGAGCCTTAACGGGCATCCTTCTTTTACCTGTCGCTGCCATAACTGCACGTGGGGCCGTGCACGGGTGGAGCGTTTGTCTTGGTCAAGTCACCGGGAATTTTGATCATCGTCGAGAACCTCACGGTTCCGCTCGATCGCCGCGTCTGGCAAGAAGCGCGCGCGCTGAAAGATGCCGGCTATACGGTCTCGGTGGTTTGCCCCAAGGGCGGCAAATATACCAAGCGCTATGAAATCCTCGAAGGCATTCACATTTTCCGTCATCCGCTGCCCTACGAGGCTGACGGCGCGCTTGGCTATGCGTTGGAATATCTGTGGGCGCTCGTGTGGGAATTTGCGCTCTCGGTCAAAGCGTATTTCAAGGTTGGCTTCGACGTCGTGCAAGCCTGTAACCCGCCCGATCTGCTGTTTCTCATCGGCGGCTTTTGGAAATACCTGTTCGGCAAACGCTTCGTGTTCGACCATCACGACATCAATCCCGAACTCTACGAAGCCAAGTTCAACAAGCGCGGCGGCTTTCATACGTTGCTGCTATGGCTAGAGCGCTTGACCTTCAAGACCGCCGACGTTGCGATTGCCACCAACGAAACGTTCAAGGACATCGCGGTGCGGCGCGGCGGCATGCCGGCCGATCGCGTCTTCATCGTGCGCTCGGTGCCAGATCTCACCCGCTTCAAACGCGTCGCCCCCAATGAGGCGCTAAAGAACGGCCGCCGCCACCTCATCGGTTATGTCGGCATCATGGGCGCGCAGGACGGCGTCGACCTGTTGATCGATGCGATGGACCAGCTCGTCAATCGCGATGGCCGCCGCGACGTGCAATGCGCCATTGTCGGCTCTGGAACCGAGCTGCCCAGGCTGCAAGCGATGACTCAAGACATGGGCTTGGCAGACTACGTCACGTTCACGGGCTTCCTATCCGGCGAGCCTTTGCTCAAAGCCTATTCGGCATTCGATATCGGCGCGATCCCTGATCCGAAGAACACCTACAACGACAAAATCTCAATGAACAAGGTGTTCGAATATATGTGCCTTGGCATTCCGTTCGTTGGCTTTGACCTCATCGAGGGCCGGAAGGCATCCGGCGAGGCAGCGCTCTATGCGACAGACAACGATCCGAAAGCTCTGGCCGCTCAAACGACGCGGCTGCTCGACGATCCAGATCTGCGCGGCGCGCTTGGTGAAGAAGGTTTAACGCGGTCAAAGGCTTTACTGCGTTGGGATCTCGAGCGCTCGCGGTTGCTGGCCGCCTATCAGCTCGCTCTGCGGCCAGTGCGGGC
>JAYUCQ010000173.1:0-5223 GCA_043740265.1 Hyphomicrobium sp. | reverse complement strand
GTGTGTGGCGAGGTCGACGTCATGATGCGCGCGGTTGTGCGAAATAGAAAGTTACCGCGCCGGAAAGTTTGCGAGCGGCGTTAAGAGCGGGGATAAGTTGGTAAGCATGTCCGTTGAGGAAAACCGATACTCCTCCCCCTTGAGAGGGGAGGAAGATGCGTCCGCGACTTAGCTCGGCATCACAAATGCGTCGTCGAATACGGTGCCGAGCTAAGCCGCTGGACGCATCAGGCGGGGGTGTTCTGACTCTTGGCGCGACACCCCCACCCCTGATCATTTCTCGTCACTGTGTGACTAGGTCCGGGGCAGGCTCTAGAACGCCAAGGATGAGTTACATCGCGCTTCTTTATTTGGCGCTTCCGACTCTCGTTCCTCGAGCCGGCCGGAAGCGCGCGCGCGACGTAACTCATGGCGTTCTTTCCTCCCCCCTCAAGGGGGAAGAGGTGCGCGACGCCGCGATGACGACGCTGCGAGAGTTGCGTGGAGATGACGGTCGGTGGCAGCGTCCTCTGACGTATCCAGGTTTTGGCCCGGCTTGCGAAAGGCCCTATACAGACGGCAATGCTCATAGCATAGTTAACGCGGGATCGGCTGAGTTGCGACGGTTGCGTTTGTAGCGTGGGGGAGTGTGCGGGGATGGTTTTTAAATCGTTTGCTCATAGATTGCTTCCGGTTTTCGGATTTATTATTTTTAGCGCCGTTTTTGTTTACTGCGCTTCGACGGGCATTTTGGGTGAGCCGCTCAGAAATGCAATTTTGCCCGTTTGGCAACGCCTCATAAGTTTTTACGTCGCGAACAAAGAGCCGATTGAGCTAGCGTTGAAAGTCGTCGGTCTATCGGGCTCTGGACTTGTCAGTTTGTTCGCACTGTATAAAGGTTGGTACTATGCTGAGGAAAGTCTACCCAAGAGGCTCGAGCAATACCTTCTCCGAACTGATGCAGCCCTAGTTGCTGAGCGACATCGACTGATCCCAAGCCTCGCTGAGGTTACTTCACTAAGTGAATTGCCTTCTGTTTTTATTTCACCGCCCCGTTTCAAATGGCTCTGTGACGTCTTAGCCTTAGATCCCATAGGCCGAAAAATCAGAAACATCGAAGAACAAATCAAGCCGCTTGGTGAACAGTTAGCCGTGCTTGAAACCAAACAGCGTTCCTGCCGAACACAAAGGGGGACAGCACTATTCGTAAGCGGTTTAGAACTTGCCAGAACGGCGACGCACTTGGGTTCCACTGCATCGGATACTCGCGATCAAAACATAAAAGCGTACGATTCAATTCGAGCAGCAGCTGACCTTGATGGCAATGATTTAGATGCACTCGAGCTTACCATCAAGCAAGCATTCGCGCTGAGGATGACGCCAGATGCCCTGAAGTTTGCAAAGGCAATGGAAAATAAGGCCGAGACAGCTGGCGCTAATGTTCTGAGAGGTAGAGCACTTAGATTCCAGGCGGAAATACTAAGTTCATCTTCAGAGCTTAGATCGTGGAACGAAGCTCGCAGAAAAGCCGTCGCGGCAATTGAATTATTGACCAACATAGCCGGGCAGGATGACATTCGAGTCCAAGAGCTTGGCAGGGCGCAAGAAACGTTAGCATCAATACAAATTCAGCGCGAGAAGCTCCCATCAGCTACGACA
Source organism: Hyphomicrobium sp. (assembly GCA_043740265.1). Lineage (GTDB taxonomy): Bacteria > Pseudomonadota > Alphaproteobacteria > Rhizobiales > Hyphomicrobiaceae > Hyphomicrobium_B. Next base: position 3,585 of record JAYUCQ010000173.1, on the reverse strand, counting down.
GAATTGAACAGGGCCAGAGAGCTATACGGAGAAATGATGGAGCCCTTGCGCACAGCCGGGCTTGATCGAGTTGCGATTCTTCAGCAGAAATTGGACGAAGTTACAAGAGTTGTGCAATAGGCAGACCTTCGCGTCAAAAATTAACGGTCGCAGCGGTCACAAGCTAGCCGTCCTATAACATCCAAAAAAATCTGAACAGCTGTCCGAGCCCGAACGCAGCACCCGATGCAATGGCCGCATTCAAAACACTGCCTGACAATAACAATGTTTGAGCGAACCTGTTAGAGCCAACCTCATAATTTGCATACGACTTTTCATGCCACATGAGTGACACTAGGAAAAGTGCAGCAGCGCCACCAACTGCTGCCCAAAACGGCGCGCCCAAAAAAGCGGCCAAAGCTGTCAAAGATAGAGCAGTAAAAGCGATCATGGTGTCCCCCGTCTTCGAACGGAGCTATCGCGATTCGCGCGGGATGCTTGCGAGGAAAACAGGCGCGCGAAGACTGTGCTGTGGACGAGTTGCATATCTATGCGAGGGCGGCTCTCCCACTAAGTTCCTACGTGGTGCTCGCCCTCACAATTTCAATGGGTTGCGCGTGCCGGCACGCGCAACGAAATTGAGCGCGATGAGAGCGCTGGCATCGAAATCAGGTTACGGCAAAAAAGCTGTGGCGACGTATCAGGTCGCCGAACGAGACAGCTTGTTGACGCTTGTCGTGGGTCCCCACCTTCGCGGGGATGACGGCATACAGCGGTCCATAATTTGCAGTTCCGATGGGCGGCGGAGCCAAAAATATTCAAGAATATTTACGCTCAATCTCTTCTCTCCGACGCAGTGCTGCACCGGCGGCTCGGTCTGCATCGGCCCAGCGTGGTGACAGCCCTTCAACTGCTGCGATCGACATCGCGAGTTCAGTCATGGCCGTGTATTCTTCTCCTAGTTTTTTGTATTCATCACCGTCTGCAATATTCGTAATTAAAATTGTCTTTGACATCTGCATTCTCCAGTCGCGCGGACTTTTCAATTTGAAAATGAGAAGTGACGCAACATTATGGCGCACCGCCCAAATTTGACACTTCGCGCTGTGGATACGCGCTCGTCAATAACGGTTGGGTAAGCCCTCGTATCGTCGGCCCAGGGTGGTCGCGCGCAACCTACACCCCACCCCGGAACCCCGTCGCGAGCACGTAGAGTTCGGCGCTATCAGACCGGCTCGCGGGTGGTTTGACGTGGCGGACGGTGGCGAAATTCTTTTTCAGCAGGTTCAACAGATCGCGCTCGGTGCCGCCTTGGAACACCTTGCACAGAAAGACGCCGCCGGGCGCCAGCACGTCAATCGCAAAGGCTGCGGCCTGCTCGGCCAAGCCCATGATGCGCAAGTGGTCGGTGTTGGTGTGGCCAACGGTTGGCGCGGCCATGTCGGACAAAACGATATCGGCAACGCCGTCGCGCAGTTTTGATTTCAAGAGCGGCTCGGCGGTGGCGTCGGTGAAATCGAGTTCCAGAATATCGACGCCAGGGATCGGATCGACGCCGAGATAGTCGATGGCGATGACCTGGCCCTTGCCTTCGAGCGACTTGACGCGATCCGCCGCGATTTGCGACCAGCCGCCAGGGGCTGCACCCAGATCAATGACGCGCTGTCCGGATTTCAGAAAATGGTAGCGGGCGTCGATCTCGATCAGCTTATACGCCGCGCGCGAGCGCATGCCGTCACGCTTCGAGGCCGCGACGTACGGGTCGTTCAACTGCCTCTCAAGCCAGCGCGCAGATGAGGTCGAGCGTTTGCTCGCGGTTTTGACGCTGGTGCGCAGCAAGCGCTGGCCGCCGCTGAGGCTCGAGCCTTTTGGACCGGCACCTTTCTGGCCGCTGCCTTTGCCGAACGAGGTGCCCGTCGTTTTCTTCGCCATTACGCGCCTTCCGTTGAATTTGTGCCGCCCAAATTGCGCCCGTTGCCACGGCGGCGGCGGCGGCCGGCCCGCCAGACGCCATCTTCCATCATCAACGTCGTCAAAATACCTTCGCGCAGGCCGCGATCAGCAACGCGCAGCCGTTCGGCCGGCCAAAACCGCAAAATGGCTTCGAGGATGGCGCAGCCGGCGAGCACAAGGTCGGCGCGCTCGCGGCCAATGCAGGGTTCGGCAATGCGCTGCTCATAGCTTTGCGCCAGCAGCCGCGCGGTGATGCTCTCGATGTCGGGCACGTTGAGCCAGATGCCGTCAACCTGATTGCGATCATAGCGCGGCAGGCCGAGCAGAATGCCGGCAATCGTCGTCACCGTACCGGAGGTGCCGAGCAGATGTACGGGATGGCCAGCGATGCGCTCCTTGAAGCGGTGCAGGGCTTCGAACGGCGCCAGCATGTCTTGTACGGACGCAACCATGGCTTCGAAACTTTCGTCCGTGACGTTGCGGCCGTCGAAGCGTTCGGCAAGCGTCACGACGCCGACCGGCAACGAGGTCCAGGCGGCAATGGCGGCGTCAACGTTGATGCGGCCTTGCACGCTGCCGCGGCGCGCGCCCGGACGTGTCAGGTCGAGCCAGATGATTTCCGATGAGCCGCCGCCGATATCGAAGACGAGGATGTAATCGGCTGCCGGATCGGCGAGCGTGGCGCATCCGGCGACCGCCAGTTTAGCTTCGGTTTCGGGCGTCAGAATTTCGAGATCGAGGCCTGTGTGATCGCGGACGCGGCCGATGAATTCCGGGCCGTTGCCGGCGATGCGGCAGGCTTGCGTCGCGACCATGCGAGTCCGCGCAACGCTGTGGCGCTGAAGCTTGCCGGCGCAGACTTTCAGCGCATCAAGCGTGCGGCTCATGGCGATTTCTGACAACGCGCCGGTCTGGCCGACGCCTTCGCCCAAGCGGATGATGCGCGAGAAGGCGTCCACCACGCGAAAGCCGCGCCGCGACGGACGGGCGAGGAGAAGGCGGCAATTGTTGGTGCCTAGATCGAGCGCGCCGTAAACCGCACCAGGGTCAAAACCAGAGGACGCGCCAGATAAACCATCTGCCGGGATGGCCGCCGGTGCGCCAGACCGCGCCGAGAGGCCGCTTTGATTTGGCCCTCCATATCGGCGGCCGGTGTCCTCAGGTGTCACGGTATTTCTCCAGGGCCTGGTGTGGCGGCGGCTTTCGAATGAGAGCCGCCGTCGTCTTCAGGCCGTTGTCTGGACCACAATTGAGTGCGAGCTTAGCAGACGAGACGCCAAGGTAAAGCCGTGCCCGTCATTTAGACGTGCCGCATAGACCGGCCGCACAAGAAAACCGGTGGCTCTGGCGTTAACGAACTTGGAAACTGAGGGTAAATGTTGCGGATGAAGTTTGGTCGCGTGCTGCTGGCGGTGATAGCAGCTTGGTCTTGCAGCGCCAATACTGCCGTCAATGCGCAATCGGCGAACGTACCGCCGGGGCCATCTGAAATTGCCGCGCGCTTGGTGGCGGCCTATCCCGGTATCGTCAGACGCGTTGACGGCAACGACATTTTTTTTTCAGACGGCACTAAGCTACCCATCGATGACGGCAAGGGCGTTAAGTCCGCTGCCGGCTGGCTGGAAAATCCCGACATCAAAGATATGTTCCGTT